>JBCBTO010000066.1:0-8515 GCA_039818625.1 Pseudomonadota bacterium | reverse complement strand
CAAGCGACGACCCCGATGTTGAGCACATCCCTGAAGAGCCGGGATTTTCCGAAATGCCACAGGAGGTTTTAGCCCCAACTGAACCAGCAAATGCCCCCCAGAGCAGCATTGCGGCCCGCGCGCTCGCGGCCCGTGCGCCGATAGGACACAACGCAGAATATCTTGACGGCCTCAACCCCGAACAGCGCGATGCGGTGGAAAGCCTGGAAGGCCCCGTTCTGGTGCTGGCAGGCGCGGGTACGGGTAAAACGCGCGTTCTGACCACCCGCATCGGCCACCTGCTCGCGACAGGCAAAGCCGCAAGCTACCAAATCCTCGCCGTCACCTTCACCAACAAGGCCGCGCGCGAGATGAAGCACCGCATCTCCTCCATGATCGGTGACACAGTCGAGGGGATGCAGTGGCTCGGCACATTCCACTCCATCTGCGTGAAAATCCTGCGCCGCCATGCGGAACTCGTGGGTCTGAGATCAAACTTCACGATCCTCGATACCGACGACCAGATCCGCCTCATCAAGCAGTTGATCGAGGCCGAGGGCATAGACGTGAAACGCTGGCCCGCACGCCAGTTCGCCGGTCAACTGGACAGCTGGAAAAACAAGGGCCTCACGCCCGCCATGCTGCCGGAGGGCGAGGCCCGCGCCTTCGGCAATGGCAAAGGCCGCAAGCTTTACGAAGACTATCAGGCACGCCTCAAAACGCTGAATGCCTGCGATTTCGGCGATCTGTTGATGGAATGCCTGCGCCTCTTCAAAGAAAACCCGGATGTGCTCGCGGATTATCACAAGCGCTTCCGCTACATCCTCGTGGACGAGTATCAGGACACCAACGTCTCGCAATATATGTGGCTCAGGCTGCTGGCGCAGGGTCACTCGAACATATGCTGCGTCGGCGATGACGACCAGTCCATCTATGGCTGGCGGGGTGCGGAAGTCGACAACATCCTACGCTTTGAAAAGGATTTTCCAGGCGCAAAAGTCATCCGTCTTGAGCGCAACTACCGCTCCACAAGCCATATTCTGGCGGCTGCAAGCCACCTGATCAGCCATAACGAAGACCGGCTCGGCAAAACGCTCTTTACAGACCTTACGACGCCGGACGAAGAAAAGGTCTATGTCGCCTCCGCATGGGATTCGGAAGAAGAAGCCCGCGCCATCGGCGATGAAATCGAACAGGTCCAGCGGCGCGGGAGCAACCTCAACGAAATCGCGATCCTCGTGCGCGCCTCATTCCAGATGCGCGAATTTGAAGACCGCTTCGTGACGATGGGCCTCAACTACCGCGTTATCGGCGGCCCGCGCTTTTACGAACGCATGGAAATCCGCGACGCGCTGGCCTATTTCCGAGCAACCGTACAGCCCGCAGATGATCTCGCTTTTGAACGCATCGTCAACAAGCCGAAACGCGGCTTGGGCGACGCCACCATCCGCCTTATCCACGATACGGCCCGCGCCCGTGGTGTGCCGATGATGAAGGCGGTTATGGAGCTGATTGAGACCGAAGAGCTCAAACCCAAGCAGCGCACGACGCTGCGTGGCGTCATGGAGAATTTCGCCCGCTGGAACCAACACCTCAATCACATGCCGCACACCGAGCTTGCCGAAATGATCCTTGAGGAAAGCGGCTACACCGAGATGTGGCAGAACGACCGCTCAGCAGAGGCACCGGGCAGACTTGAAAACCTCAAGGAACTGATGCGCTCCATGGAAGAGTTTGAATCCATGGAAGGCTTCCTTGAACACATCTCCCTCGTCATGGACCGCGACGATTCAGAGGCGCTCGACGCGGTCTCGATCATGACGCTGCATTCCGCCAAAGGTCTGGAATTCGACACCGTCTTCCTTCCCGGCTGGGAAGAAGGCCTCTTCCCCCACCAGCGTGCCCTCGATGAGACGGGCCGTGCAGGATTGGAAGAAGAACGCCGCCTCGCCTATGTCGGCGTCACGCGGGCGAAAAAGCGCGCGAAAATCTGGTTCACATCGAACCGCCGTGTCCATGGACTTTGGCAATCCTCCATCCCCTCGCGCTTCCTCGATGAACTGCCCGAGGCCCATGTGGAGGTGGTCGAAAGCGGCCAATCCTATGGCGGCTACGGCGCGGGGTCATCGGGTGGACAATATGGCGCGTCACGCTTTGACCTGCGCGATCCGTTTCAAAACACTTACGCCACGCCGGGTTGGCAACGCGCCCAGCGCAACAAAGCCTCTAATTTTCAGGAAACCGGCGGCTATCGCGGGCAGAAAAAGAAATCGGGGCCGAAATTCCTCGACGGCGAACTCGTCGCCAAAACGGTGACGGACGTGGTGTCAGACTTCTCGGTCGGCGACCGCGTTTTCCATCTGAAATTCGGCTACGGCGCGATTTCCTCTATCGACGGCAACAAGCTGACGGTGGACTTTGAAAAAGCGGGCCAGAAACGGGTTCTGGACAGTTTCGTGGAACGGCATTGATGAAGAGACATTGATTTCAACAGGTCAACCTTGGACCTAAGTGCCGCTGACTGTGACGCGACCACCTGCTACACTCTCAAAGATCGAGGGAGGATGGATCATGCGAGACCGCATCGTGCAGACATTGGCCATAACAGTTTCAGCACTTCTCATCGCAAGCGCCGTCCATGCTCAGGCTCCGGAAACGGTGGAGGACGAATTCGGCATTCTCAATCCTCAAGACACCGGTCGCGAGATGTTGAAGCGTAAAATCGAAATGGGTGTGATCGATTCCGTCACCTGCTCGCTCGGCATTAACGTCACCAAGACGAGTGACCATACGCTTTCCCGCAAACTCACCAGACAATGCGCGGAAGCGGGCTACACCAAGGCCATGACTTGGATGAGCCAGCTTGAGAACAACGGCCTCGGTGGCGATTACAATCCGGATGCGTCAGCTGAATGGGATCGGCGCGCGGCGGATGCGGGCGATCCAGTCGGCCAGTTCAACCATGGGCTCAATCTCATCCGGGGCCATGGCATCGCCCAGAACGAAACCCTTGGGCGACATTTTGTTGACCAGGCGGCCAAACGAGGCCTTGGCATCGCCAAGCGTTTGCAAGGTGCGGATTATGACCTCGATGAGGTGACACCCGATGCAGACAACTGGAAATACGCACCGCTTTTTTAAATCAAGTTCGGCGGTGGTTTCACGGCTTTGGGCAGCGGTTCAATGGTCCGTTTTTCGTCGGAAATCCCCAACGCAGCGTGAGTTCTTTTTCATCAGACAGCACCATGCCGAGTGAGTATCCCTGAACCGAATCCTCACCACACTGCGCGCGCGCTCCGGAGAAAAACCCGTCCCCGCGCGGCTCGATCGGATACCAGCTGAGGCGACACCAATATTGGCCCTGCCTAAGCCATTGCTCATTGATCTCAAACGGCTGAGCCAGCACCGTGCCACCCGGCTTGATCGGCTCGCGGGCGCACTGCTTGGCCGTCCCCCATGTGCCATAAAAAACCGAACGATCGTCAGCCACAGCGCCGGTCGCGGCAAGAGCGGACAAAGTGAGTGCGAGTAACTTCAACATGACCCGCGTTTACCCCTCCCCGGTCACGTCGACCAATCAATTCCACTTGAGGTGATCACTTATCGCAGCGTCGCTATGTAATGATCAAGCGCCCAGATGGTGTCGTCCGAAAGCGCATCACCAAATGCGGGCATCGCGCCTTCCCCAGCACCATACTTGATGACGGCGGCAAGGCGACCGGGCAGAAGAGCACTCTTGCTGCTGAGGGCAAGGTTTTTCGGCTTTTCCGTCATATCGGCAGCCAACTCGCCGTCGCCGCGTCCCGTTACACCGTGACATGCCGCGCAATTCTCCAGGAAAAGCGCCTGCCCGGTTTGCAGGGTTGCGGCGTCGGCTGCGATCGGATTTGTCGTCAATGCGAAGTCGACAAAGTCCTTTTTATAGAAATACGCGCCAGCACCTGCCACAAGCGCTAAAACGCAAAGCCCCCCAAGTATCCGCTTCACTGCCATCTCCCTGATTTCTCGAAACGAAACCACTTTGAAGCATTACCGTATGACATGGCGACGAAAGGCTTATAGCACCTTACCAAAGGAGGATTGGCGGGGTTGCCGATTGCGGTATCATGAACCAGCAACCCCACCAGCCAGAACCGGACATCCAAACGGCTCTGACATCGTAAGACCGTCAATCGGTCTATCCTTGTGAGTTCTGTTCCGCGACGCCTT
This sequence comes from Pseudomonadota bacterium, assembly GCA_039818625.1. Classification (GTDB taxonomy): domain Bacteria; phylum Pseudomonadota; class Alphaproteobacteria; order Rhizobiales; family JACESI01; genus JBCBTO01. The sequence continues at coordinate 4,327 of JBCBTO010000066.1, read as the reverse complement.
ATTCAATGAAGGTCCGCGCAAGCCGGTTCTGCAAAGGTTGCAGGAAGTAGCTGATCGCAGTCCGCGCACCGGTGTTGAAAAACACATCGGCAGGCATGCCGGGGATGAGGTCAAGCGACGCGACCTCAGTCGTCTGCTTGTCATCAAGACGAACACGCGCGGCGTAATATTCACCACCCGTCGCATCGTCCGTCAAAACATCAGCCGAAACATCGATGAGCTTACCCGACGCCTCAGGAATGTCGCTGCCATCAAACGCCGTCAGGCGAACCCGCGTCTCCTGCCCAATGCGCAGCTTTTCAATGTCCTTGGTGTCCACACGCGCGGTGACGATCAAACCGTCGGCATTCGGCACGATGTCCAGAATTGCTTCTCCCGAGCGAATGACGGCCCCTTGTGTGAACACTTTCATATCGACGACGCGACCCGCGACCGGCGCTTTCACCTCAATGCGTTTGAGGCGTTCACTGACCCCGTGATATTGCGGTTCTAACGACGAAATCCGCGTGTCGACATCGGCGAGTTCACCGGACAGGGTCTCAAAGCGCAGATGTTTCTGATTGGCAGCGTTGTATTTCAACTCTTCAATCTGGTTTGCAGCCCGCGTTTGTGCCGTGACGAGGCCAGCATCACTCCCGCTTAACCGTTCGATCTCACGCTTGACGCCATTGACGCGGCTTTCGGCGATAAGCTGTCGTTTCAGGAGCGTTTCGAAGTTTTTCAAATCCTTAAGCAGCAACTCTTCAAGCCGTGTACCGGCGAGGCGCTGCTGCTCTAGACCGGAAATCTCCTGCTCAAACCGTGCGATGCGCTGGTTGACCACAGCCTTCTCTCTCTGCCGTGCCGCTTTTTTTGCATCAAACAGCTTGGTCTGGACGAGAACGAGTTCCGCAAGTTTGCGATGATCTATGGCGCGCGCGATCCGGTAGCGCTCAACGGGGAAGACGAAACTGTCCGCACCGGCAAGTTCGGCGAGAAGCCGCGTGCGCCTCACGTAAAGTTCGGACAATTGCACGCCGAGAACATCAATGTTGACATCGCTGTCGGTGCTGTCCATCCGCACCAGCGTCTGATTGGCGTGAACAAAATCGCCGTCCTTGACGAGAAGTTCCCGCACGATGCCGCCCTCCAGATGTTGAACGGTCTTGCGGTTGCTTTCCACTTCAAACGATCCTTGGGCGACGATCGCGCCGTCAAGCTTCGCCGTGATCGACCAATAGGCAAACCCGCCGAACAGAAAAAGCAGACAGACAAGGCCGATGATGCCGTAAAGGAGGATGCCTCGATCAGCGCGCGGAATGCTGTCAACCGGCGCATTGGCGGCGAGATACCGCCTGACTTCAGAAATGGCTAAGTCCTGTCTCATGATTACGCACTCCCTTGGAGATGGGTGACTTTTCGTTGCTGGGAAACGCTCTTCGTCGTTGCACGCAACACGGCATCTTTCGGACCGAAGGCCCGTTGCTGACCTTTTTCGAGAACCAGCACTTTGTTGACTGCCTCCATCGCACTTGGACGATGGGTGATGACGACGACGATAGCGCCGCGCTCTTTTGCGGATTTCACGGCCTTTCTCAGCGCAACATCCCCCGTTGTGTCGAGATTGGCGTTAGGCTCATCAAGCACCAGAAGGAACGGATCGCCGTAAAGCGCGCGAGCAAGGCCAATGCGTTGGCGTTCGCCGCCAGACAGCATATATCCGCCATTCCCAATGACTGTCTCATAACCCTCAGGCAACTGCAGGATCATCTCATGCACGCCAGCGGTGATGGCCGCATCGAGAATTTTCTCGTTGGAGGCATCTTTGGAGAAGCGGCTGATATTGTCGCGTACACTTCCATCAAAGAGTTCGACCGCCTGTGGCAGATAACCGATTTTGTGGCCAAGTTCCTCCGCATTCCAAAACGGTGTCGCGACCCCATCGATGGCCACTTCGCCACGCTGCGGATGCCAGACGCCGACAAGAAGACGCGCGAGCGTCGACTTCCCGGACCCGGACGGCCCGATGACAGCGGCGACATCGCCCGCTTCGAGCTTGAAATTGATGCTGGTGAGCGAAGCGCGGGTCGCCGTCGGCGCACCCGCCTGAACAATTGAAACAGATAAGGTCTCGTTCGAGCTCGCAAACGACATCTGGCGTTCGGGCACGGGATGGTTCTCAACGAGATTTTTGAGCTTGCGATAAGAGCCGCGGGCCGCCTTGACGAGCCGCCATTGCGCCACCGCATGATCGACGGGCGCAAGCGCACGGCTCAAGATGATGGTGGCGGCAATCATGATGCCGGGCGATGCGTGACCGGAGATAGCAAGCGCGGCTCCAAGCCCGAGCATCCCAGACTGCAGCGCGAGCCGGATCGTTTTCGCGGTGACTGAGAAAGTCGCGATGTTGTCGCCGGCGCGGGTCTTGAAAACGCTCGCACCAGTCTGGAAGACACCCCAGCGGCGACGAAGGTCGCGCTGCATGCCCATGGCGGACATCGCCTCTGCGTTGCGCATACACGTGTCGAACAAATCATCCGCGTGGTGTTGGGCCGCAGTGTTTTTCTGAAGCTGATCGCGACTCATGCGGTCATTGATGACCGCGAGCACGAATAAAACAACGGCGGCCACAACACCCAAAATTCCAAGATAAGGGTGGAGTATGAAGAGCACGCCCAGATAAACCGGCACCCATGGCATATCGAAAAGCGCGATCACCGTGCTGCCTGAAATAAAGTCGCGATAGGAAGACAGATCGCTCGCATAGCCTTCGCTGCCAGTATCCTGACCGAGCACCTTGCGCCGGACGGCGGCCTCGAAGATCACATCACCTGTTCGCGCTTCAAACCGCGCGCCGAGCCGGTTCAAAATCCGAATGCGCGTCCAGTCCAAAAACCCACTGACTGCGAAGATACCGCCGACCAGAACACTGAGCGCCACCAGCGTCTCAAAGCTTTGGCTGGTCAGCACACGGTCATAGACCTGCAACATGTAAAGTGGACCCGCCAGCATCATGAGATTGATGGCGAGGCTGAAAAGGCCAATGATGACAAATCCAGCGGTGAGCGACCGGAACGCCTGGCTGAGCGCTGTGGAATAGGTTTTCATGATCACGATCTTCCATACGAAAACGGGGAACTGTGGAGAGGGCCGAGCGGCCCCCTCCGTATTTGTTCAAACGCTCTTAGGAGACGAAGTCGTCTTCTGTCAGATCGCTTTGCTGGAAGTTCTGAAGACGCACGCTGTCCGTCTCGGAAAGCGTGATGAGCGTGTCATCACCATCCTGTACGGACCCGGAAATTGCGTCAGTGACCGACAAATCGCCAAAGTCTGAGATGTCCAGAAGATCGCGATTGTCTGTGAAGTCGGTGATGGTGTCGTCACCCGTACCGAACTCGAACACGAAAGTATCGACGCCGTTGCCGCCTTCGAGCGTGTCGTCCCCTTCACCGCCATTCAGCGTGTCGGAGCCGTTGTCGCCAAAGAGGGCATCCTGGTCTGCACCGCCGTTCAAGGTGTCGGCACCATTGCCACCTAAGAGCGTGTCGATACCCGACCCACCATTCAGTTCGTCAGACCCGTTGCCGCCGAAGAGTGCATCGCTGCCGTCTTCACCGTTGAGCACATCGTCACCGTTTCCGCCGTCGAGGAGATCGAGTTCACCAGCTCCGCCATTCAAGACATCGTCGCCAGCTTCGCCTGCGAGGAGGTCGCTCGCCGTTCCGCCGGTGATGACGTTTGAAAACGCATTGCCGCTGATTTCATTTTCGCCTGCAACCGAACCTTGAATGTTCTCAATGCTGGTCAGAACATCGCCGAAGCTCGACACGGCATCGCCATTGTTGTCGAGATCGATGGTGACGCCGCCACCTGCATTGAACAGCACGGTGTCAACGCCCTCGCCGCCGTTGATGAAGTCAGCACCACCGAAAGAGTGGAACACATCATCGCCGCCATTACCGTTGAGCACGTTCACTTCGTTGTTACCGAAGATGACATCGTCAAACTCAGAACCGTTGACGTTCTCGAAATCAACCACGTTCTGGGCAATCGTTCCGCCGAGTGTATCGGAGAAGATCGCACCGTCCTGCGTTTCAGGGCCCGGCGTCGGCGTGTTGGTGTCGAGATCGACGATGATACCCTCTTCGAGAAGTGACGCATCAAGCGTGTCAATACCTTCTCCACCAATCAGGAAGTCGGCGCCGCCGCTGATGAAGATAGTGTCATCACCCGCACCGCCATTGAGCACGTTGTCGTTCTCGTCGCCGGTGATGATGTCATCGCCAGCACCCCCTCGCAGGACATCCAAATCACTGAAGCCATTCAAGATATCGTTGCCATCCGTTCC
>JBCBTO010000065.1:0-8520 GCA_039818625.1 Pseudomonadota bacterium | reverse complement strand
CCCGGAGTGAAGATCGAGAAAGCCCTGTCCGAGCTTCGTGAGCTTTGCAAACCCGCCGCCAATGGTGAGCTTCGGCACCGGATTTTGTCGCAGATATTTGAGCATTCCGCCGACGAAATCGCCCATATCCAACATGGCGTGATCCGGCAGGCCATAATGCGCTTGCACAACCTGTTCTGACGTCGAACCAGTGGACCCTGCCACATGGGCAAGGCCTTCCGCGCGGGCGACGTCGATGCCGCGATGGATGGAATGAATCCACGCAGAACACGAAAACGGATGCACGACCCCCGTCGTGCCGAGGATGGAGAGACCACCGACAATCCCCAAGCGCGGGTTCCATGTTTTCGCCGCGAGGGCTTCGCCGCCGGGCACGGAGATGGTGATCTCAACATCGCTCGTTCGCCCGAACTGAACGCAGACCTCATGCACAACCGCCATCATCATCTCGCGGGGCACAGGATTGATCGCCGGTTCACCGACTGGAAGCGGCAGGCCGGGCTTTGTGACCGTCCCAACGCCCTCACCGCCTTTGAAAACAATGCCTGACCCACCGGGAAGCGCGCGTACCCGCGACACGACGAGCGCCCCATGGGTCACATCGGGATCGTCGCCCGCATCTTTGACGATGCCAGTCTCGGCAAAATCGGAACCAAGCGCCTCACGGGCCAGCGCGAAGGATGGCGTCTCGCCCTTCGGCAAGGTTATGGTCACGGGGTCCGGAAACGTGCCGGAAAAGAGGGCCGTCAACGCCGCCTTGGTGGCAGCGGTCGCGCACGCCCCGGTCGTCCAGCCGCGCTTCAGGTTGCCTGCGGGCTTGCGGGCATCGTCCAAATCCGTTTGAGAAGAGGTGTCCGTCATTCTGGCGTTGAGCGCTTCATAAGCCCGTTCTATAGATCAGGTTCCTTGTTATGACGAAAGAAACGCCCGTGTCTAATGCTGTAAGCCCTGCTGGTGCAAAAGGCATCGTTGTCGCAGCGCCCCATTCAGGGTCCGGCAAGACGGTTGTGACGCTCGGACTCGCGCGCGCGCTTAAAGATCGCGGCATTGCAGTTGCAAGCGCCAAGGTTGGACCGGATTACATCGACCCCGCATTTCATGAAGTTGCGAGCGATGCGCCTTGCGTCAATCTCGATCTTTGGGCGATGGGTGAGCAATCCGTTCAGGCGAACACCGCCGAGGCCGCGCGGGACGTGGAAGCGCTCGTGATTGAAGGCGTCATGGGCCTCTTCGATGGTGCGGAGGACGGGTCCGGCTCGACGGCAGATGTCGCAGCGGCGTTGAACCTCCCGGTTCTACTCGTCGTCGATGCACGGTCGTTTTCCCAATCGGTGGCCGCACTTCTCCACGGGTTCCAGACCTTGCGCGGCGATGTCCATGTCGCTGGTGTCATTTTCAATCGCGTGGGCAGCGAGCGCCATCAACGCATTTTGACGGCGGCGGCAGAAAGCGTCGGTGTGCCCGTTCTGGGTTGCCTGTCGCGGGATGAAGCCCTCGCGCTCCCCTCGCGCCATTTGGGCCTGGTTCAGGCGGTCGAGCAGGACGGATTAGAGGCGATCATCAATCACGCGGCGAACGCCGTCGCGCGCCATGTTGATCTTGATGCTATCATTGCGCTGATGGCTCCCGTTGAGAACGCACACCCTTCCGACAGTCTCGCACCACTCAAACCACTCGGGCAGCGCATTGCGCTTGCCTATGATCAGGCCTTCTCCTTCATCTATCCCCATGTGATCGACGGATGGCAAAACGCGGGCGCGGAGATCATCCCGTTCTCGCCGCTCAACAATGAAGCGCCGGATAAGGCCGCAGACGCTGTTTTCTTGCCGGGCGGCTATCCGGAACTCCATGCGGGCGTGCTTGCAGCAAATCAGACTTTTCTCGAAGGTCTGCGCGCACGGGGTGAAAGCGCGCTCGTTTATGGCGAGTGCGGCGGCTTCATGGTGATGGGCGAGACGCTTGTCGACGCTGACGGTGCCGCGCACTCGATGGCGGGCCTCCTGCCGGTGAAAACGAGTTTCGCGGTGAAATCCCGCCATCTCGGTTACCGCCAATTGAAGAACAACAGCCCGCTCCCATGGCCTTCGGTGCTGCGCGGCCATGAATTCCACTATTCAACGCTCATCAGTCAGGCAGTCGAGGACCCATTGTTTGATGCGAGCGATGCGATGGGCAGACCTCTCGCGCCCATGGGCTTGCAAATCGGCACCGCGCTCGGCTCTTACGCCCATGTGATCTCCGCTGCGCCGGAGACGGTCTGATGACTGCGTTGATGGTGCAAGGCACGGGGTCCGATGTCGGCAAATCGCTGATCGTCGCCGGGCTTTGCCGCGCCTTCAAAAATCGCTGTCTGACAGTTCGCCCGTTTAAGCCGCAGAATATGTCGAACAATGCTGCTGTTACCGCCGATGGGGGTGAAATCGGGCGCGCGCAAGCGCTTCAGGCGATAGCGGCGGGCGTCGCGCCAACAGTTCACATGAACCCGGTCCTCCTGAAGCCCGAAAGCGAGGTCGGGGCGCAGGTCGTGGTGCAGGGACGGCGCGTTGCGACCATGAAAGCGCGTGATTATTTCAAGCGTCGCGGTGAGTATATGCCTGCGATCCTGGAGAGCTTCGAACGCCTGAAAGCAGAGGCCGATCTCGTGCTCGTGGAGGGAGCGGGAAGCCCGGCGGAAGTCAATCTGCGCGCGCGTGATCTCGCGAATATGGGCTTTGCTGAGGCCGCCAATGTCCCCGTCATGCTCGTCGGTGATATCCATCGCGGCGGGGTCATCGCATCCCTTGTCGGCACTAAGGCGGTCCTGACGGGCGAGGATGCGGCGCGCATCAAAGCGTTCCTGATCAACAATTTCCACGGCGACACATCCTTGTTCGACGAGGGGCTTGCCATCATCGAGCGGGAGACCGGCTGGGCTTCGGCGGGCGTCGTCCCCCATTTTCCAGGCGCGCGGGCGCTGCCAGCGGAAGATGCGCTCGCGCTCGACAAGACACTTGAGACGGGTGGTGCGATCAAGATCGCCGTCCCGCGCCTCGCCCGCATTGCGAACTTCGACGACCTCGATCCGCTGCGGCTTGAGGAGGGTGTGGACGTCACCTTCGTGCAGGCGGGGGATCCGCTACCGGGTGACGCCGATCTCATCTTGCTGCCGGGGTCGAAATCGACCATCGGTGATCTCAAGTTTTTCCGCGAGCAGGGCTGGGACATCGACCTTTTCGCCCACGTCCGGCGCGGCGGGCGCGTGCTAGGCCTTTGCGGGGGCTATCAGATGTTGGGCCGCATGATACACGATCCGGATGGGATCGAGGGGCCAGCGGAAAGCGTCAAGGGTCTCGCGCTCCTCGATATTGAAACGACGTTGACGCCGAAAAAGAGCCTGGAGTTGCGCGCAGCGCGCCATTTTGCGTCCGGCGAGGAGATGACCGGCTACGAGATGCATCTCGGCGAAAGCACTGGGCTTGGAAGGTCGCGGGCGTTTGCCACCGTCGAGGGCGCGCTGGAAGGAGCCGTCAGCGAAGACGGCCGTGTTTTGGGAACCTATCTCCACGGCATTTTCGCAAGCGATGGTTTTCGCGCGGCTTTTCTGAAGAACTTAGGCGGAAAGGCTGGCGATTTTTCTTACGATCAGCGGATTGAAGACACGTTGGACGCGCTCGGCGAACATATGGAACGCCACGTCGCGCTGGATCGACTGCTAGAGATCGCGCGGGGCGAGGAATGACGGTCCCCTCTCTCAGAAACGCTTCCAAAAATGCGCCTGTTCATGGGGGCGATCTTGGCTGGGCGATGGACTATGCGCGCAGATTGGGCGTTGATCCCGGCAATCGTGAGGACTGGCTGGACCTGTCGACCGGGATCAACCCGGAGCCTTACCCGCTGCCCGATGTTCCTCTGGATGCCTGGCATCACCTGCCGGATAGCGAGGCGAAACGAGCGCTCATCGACGCGGCAGTCGCTTATTACGGTGCGCCAGACCGCAACTGTTGCTTGGCTACGCCGGGAACGGAACTTCTCATCCGCTTGTTGCCGACACTCTTCGAGAAGCAACCCGTGCAGATCGTAAGTCCTACCTATGGAGATCATGAAAAAGCGTGGCGGGACGCGGGCTTTGAGGTTGAAGCCATCGCTTGCCTCGACGACGCCCGAGCGGATGGGATCACGGTCCTCGTCAATCCGAACAATCCCGATGGCCGCCTGACGCCCTTGGCGCATCTGAAAGGCTTCGCCGCAAACGCCAAACGCGCGGGTGGAACACTCATCATCGATGAGGCGTTTGGCGATCTCACACCCGAAAACACCGCCGTCTCTCTCGTCAAGGAACACCCAGTCATCGTCATGAAATCCGTCGGCAAGTTCTTCGGGCTCGCTGGCCTTCGCCTCGGCTTTGCTGTCGCGCGAGACGACATGATCAATCGCCTCGCGCCACTCTTCGGATCATGGCCCGTCTCCGGCCCGGCGCTTGCCGTTGGAGCCCGGATGCTCGCCGACCGCCCCTGGCAGGAGGCGATGCGGGAAAAGCTCCGCGCAAAACGTATCGATCTCGTAAAGCACCTTGAAGGAACGCCATTTCCCGTTATTGGTGGCACAGACCTCTTCACGCTTGTTGAGGACGAAAGCGGCGGCCCCATGTTTGATCATCTCATCCGGCACAAAATCTATGTCAGGCGCTTTTCCTATCGCCCGACCTGGCTCCGGGTTGGCCTTCCAGGTGGCGTGGGGGCGATGGATCGGCTCTCGGTAGCGCTGGCGGCGTTATGACTTTCCTCTTCACAAACCTCATCATCGCAGTGCTCGCCCTGATCATCGAGCGCATCATTGGCTATCCCAATTGGCTCTACACGATCATAAGGCATCCAATCGTTTGGATGGGGGCTTTGATCTCGTTATGCGAGAAATATCTGAACAATCCGGCTTGGTCGCCTGACATTCGCAAACTCACCGGTGCGTCCTCACTGTTGATTCTCCTGTTTATCGTCGCTCTCATAAGTTCTGTGTTGGCGGGCATGATGCGTGAATGGCAATTCGGGCCGATTTTTGAGGCGATGCTCGCATCAACCATGCTCGCGCAGAAATCCCTCGGGTCTTATGTAAAGGCCGTGGCAAAAGCGCTCGAAACGAGCGTCGAAGATGGCCGTCAGGCAGTTGCCCATATCGTCGGACGTGATCCGACGGAAATGGACGAAAGCGAGGTGTCAAAAGCGGCAATCGAAAGCTTGGCGGAAAACACCTCTGACGGTGTCGTTGCGCCGCTCTTCTGGCTCGCGCTTTTGGGCTTGCCCGGGATCGCGCTTTACAAAGCGATCAACACAGCCGACAGCATGATTGGCCATAAGTCGGACCGGTACAAGGCTTATGGATCATCCTCAGCCCAGCTTGACGACGCGGCGAATTACCTGCCCGCCCGCCTTACAGGCCTCATTTTCGTGATTGCCGCTTACATTACGCCGAAATGCGCGGCCCGTGGCGCCTTCACGGCCATGTCGCGCGATGCTCACCGACACGTATCGCCCAATGCCGGTTGGCCGGAAGCCGCCATGGCCGGTGCACTCAAGGTGACGCTCGGCGGCGAGCGCAGTTACCAGGGTCAGGCCGTTCGACTTGCCACCATGGGTGATGGTCGCCGCGAGCTTGCAAGCAATGACATTCATCGTGCGCTGAAACTTTACGGCCGCGCCTTGAGCGTGACCCTCGTCCTGCTCGTGCTTTATGCCTTAGCCTTCGGATCCGTTTTCCTTTAGGACCACCGGCAGTCCGGCAGCGATGAAAACAACCTTATCCGCGACCTCCGCGACCCGTTGATTGGCGATGCCTGCAATGTCGCGGAACTGGCGCGCTAGTTTGTTCTCAGGCACGATCCCGAGGCCGACTTCGTTCGACACGATCACGATTTCGCCGTCCAAAGCTGTGAGCGCTTCGCAAAGCCCGGTGACCGCGCCGTTGCAATCATGCTCAGCGAGAAGACAGTTGGTGAGCCACAAAGTCAGGCAATCGACGAGAATGAAGCGGTTCTGATCGGCCTCTTTTTGAAGCACGTCGCGGAGCGCCATCGGCTCTTCTATGGTGCGCCAGTTTCCGCCGCGCTGATCTTGATGCTGAGCCACGCGATCACGCATCTCATCGTCAAACACCTGTGCGGTTGCGATGTAAATCCGTTCCCCATCGGGATGAGCATCAAGCCATCGGTTTGCGAGTGCTTCGGCGTGACGGCTCTTGCCGCACCGCGCCCCGCCGAGAATGAACGTAATCATCACTCAACGTCGGTCGAGGACGGTGAGCCCTGCACGGGCAACCGGGCGATGAAATGCCCGCGCATGCCGTCCGGCCACTCGCGGAAGGGCACTTGGCCCGTCTTGCTCGTCCCGTGCTTGTCAAACCACTCGACGATGGCCTCCGCAGACGCGCGTTCCGGTGCGAAGCGACCGGCGAGATAAGAAAACCGTTCAGTGTCCGACATCACCACATTGCAATGGTCGGAACACGCCCAGAGGCAATCCTGCTTTTGAATAACGACATCATCCCGGCCCGCCAACACATCCTCCAGATGCCGCGTGAGGTGTTCGCCCCCCGTCACGCCGTTCGTGTCGGTCTTGGTTTCAGCGGTGAATTTGCAGGTCTGGCAAACGATGATGGCGCGGCTCAAAGCACTCTCCTTTTGGCTGAGCGGAAGTCATAATGGATCGAACGCGGGGGATAAACTCCAAATGCGTCAGTCGACCTCGCATATAGAGCAATACCCTCTAAAAGCCTGTTATCTCATCGCTTTTGAAAGCCTTATTTGTCGCTCGTCAAGGTCGTGGTAAACGGAACGCAGGAGGACATGCCATGGCGAAATCGGCAAAAGAGCGGCTTGGCGAGAAAAAAGAGCCCAAAAAAGTCATGCTCGACAAAGACTTTGCGGGCGTGAAGCGCGGGCAGATGCTGTTCGTCGCAACGCCTCAGATTGTGGCGGATTACATCGAGAAAATTCCGCCCGGCGAGACGCGAACAATTGAGCGCATGCGTCGGGAAATGGCACGCCGCCGGGGATGTGATGCGTCCTGCCCGGTCTCGACAGCGATTTTCATCCGCATTGCCGCTGAAGCCGCACTTGAAGATATCGAAGACGGCAAGCCGGTGGGTGACGTCATCCCGTTTTGGCGGCTTTTGAAGAGCGGCGACACAATCGCCAAGAAACTGAGCGTTGACGGCGGATGGATCGATCTTCAGCGAGAGCTTGAAGCGCAAACCGCATAGTGTTCGGGCGAAGTCTGTCTACTCGCCGCTGCGCGCCTGCTCCTTGGCTTTCAGTGCCAGCGATGCCGTCGACCGGTTGGAGATGATGGCGCGGGGTTCGGGGCCGAAATAGCCGCCTTCGTTCACGAATGGACGTGGATGAAGAATGACCGCGCGGATGCGTTGGTAGACGGCTTTCGCAGAAAGAGGCTTGCACAAAACTTCATGCGCGCCGAGCTGACGGGCTTCCATGATGCGTTTGCGTTCGGTGTGCGCGGTTACCATGATGATCGGCACATAGGCCATGGGATGGCTGGGCTGGCGGATCATCCGCATCACATCGGAGCCGTCAAGCACAGGCATCACCCAATCGAGGAGTACGATGTCCGGCATCACCCGCTCGATGAGTTCGAGCGCTGCAGCACCATCTTCCGCTTCGTGGATTTGTCGACACCCAAACCCTTGCAGCATGGTCCGGATGATGGAGCGCATGTAAGCGCCGTCTTCTGCCACAACGAATGACAACTCGGAAAAATCAACGTCCTGCATGGGCGCATTCCTTACTCAATACACCCGCAGACGCTAACAAAAGTGGACTAATCGTCCGTTAAGTCGCCTCAACCCCCGAGAACGATGCGCACCAGATCGGCGGCATTCTTCGCGCCGAGCTTTTCCATGATGCGCGCGCGATGCACTTCAACCGTACGTGGACTGATGCCGAGCTCACGGCCCGCTTCCTTGTTGGATGCGCCGCCAGCGATCAATTTCAACACTTCCATTTCGCGCGGCGTCAGGCTTTCCGACCCGTCAAATACCAGCGCATCACCATTCGCCTTGGTCTGGAATTTGACGACGGCATCTTCCACCCGGGTCAAAATCTGGTTGCCGTCAAAGGGCTTCTCGACAAAGCCACGGCGGCTATTTTGATGTCGACCCGGGCGGCAACGGGCATGGCGCGACCTTCACTTTGAACCTGCCTTTCGACGCGAAGGGTTTAATGCCCAAGTAGAAACCGAAAAGAGATAAAAAATGCTAGATGAGAAAAAAATTTACATTGTCGATGATGATATTTCGGTTCGTGATGCCTTGAAAACGGTGTTCGAAATCGACGGCTACAAGACGATTTTATGTGAAACAGGGTCCGCTCTTCTAGAAGGCATTCGCGTTCACGGCAATCATCCGATCCTGCTCGACGTTCACATGCCGGGCCGCTCCGGGATTGATGTTTTGAATGCGCTCGACCCGAACCGCTACGACGCGCCAATCTTTGTCATTTCCGGACAGGCCGACATTCCAATGGCAGTGAATGCA
>JBCBTO010000064.1:0-8653 GCA_039818625.1 Pseudomonadota bacterium | reverse complement strand
GTGTTCTGGTCAGGGCAGTCGCTGGAGGAACTCTATCGCTCCTTATCGCAGCGCACGACACATGGCATGGCGGCGTTGTTCGTCGCTGCCATGAAAGAATGGAAACGCAGCCACGAAACGGGTGCGAACTCGTTCATCGGTTTGCAGACGCGCCTCGACAAGGTTCTCGATGTGACCATCGCGCGCGAATCGGAACGGCTTGAAAATCGCCTTTTGTTTCTTGCAACCGTTGGATCAGCTGCTCCCTTTGTCGGTCTTTTTGGAACTGTTTGGGGTATTATGCAAAGCTTTCAGGCGATTGCTGCGTCTAAGAATACAAGCCTCGCGGTTGTCGCACCCGGCATCGCGGAGGCGTTGCTTGCGACCGCCATCGGTTTGGCTGCAGCTATCCCGGCCGTGATCGCCTATAACAAGCTTTCTTCTTCCGCTGGCAAGCTCACATCGCGGATGGAAGGGTTTGCCGATGAATTCTCGGCGATCCTGTCGCGGCAGATCGACGAAAAAAGCCAAGGAGCCGCCTAATGGGCATGTCAGTTGGGTCCGCCGGGCAAGGCGGTGGTCGTCGTGGACGCAGGCGCAAGCGTTCGCAGCCGATGAGCGAAATCAACGTGACGCCCTTTGTGGATGTCATGCTGGTGCTTTTGATCGTGTTCATGGTGGCAGCACCGCTTTTGACATCCGGTGTGCCGATTGATCTGCCGCGCACGCAGGCAAAAGCGCTGAACATCGATACGAAGCCGATCACGATTTCCGTCGACGAAGCGGGGAAATTGTTCCTGCAAGAGGATGAGATTGCGTTTAACGATCTTGTGACGAAAATTTCCGCACTTGCCGAGGCTGGTGCAGGCTTTGACGAACGCATCCTGGTACGCGGTGATCGCACATCCAATTATGGCGCCATCATGAAGGTGATGGGAACGATCAACTCTGCGGGTTACAAGAAAATCGGCCTCGTCACTTTGGACGAGCAGAACGGGTAATCGCTGCTGATGAAGGGTGTCGGACCAACAGTTTCCGTTGTCGGCCACGCCGTAGTCCTCGGCTGGGGGCTTGTCACCTTTGCGCCCAGTCCGCTCGAATCGGAGCTTGTTGAAGCTCTGCCGGTGGAATTCGTGACGCTTGATGAGCTTACGGATTTGACAAAGGGCGTCGACACCGCGCCGGAGGTGATTGAAAGCGAGGAGACGGTCGAGACGCCTGAGGTGGCAAGCGAAGAGATCACCGAGACGCCCGGACCCGCTCCGGAGCCCGTCGAGACACCGCAGCCCATTCCTGAACCGGAAGTCGCACGCGAAACGGTGGAGGCACCGCAACCCGAGCCAGAACCCGAACCTCAGCCGGAACCAGAACCCGTTGAGGTTGCTGAACCGACGCCCCCTTCACCGCCGCCCGAGCCGGTCAGAGAACCAGAGCCCGAACCAGCGCCCGTCGAGGTTGCTAAGGCCCCGGATGCGTCGGCGCTTGAAGATTTGATTGAGGAAACTCTGGAACAACCGGAACCGGAGCCGGAAAAGACCCCCGAAGTTGAAGAGGCGAAGCCGGACCCTGCGCCGCCCGCGGCCCCTGCGCCACGCCTTAACCCGCGTCCAAAGGTGAAGACCGCCGAGGCTCAGCCGAAAAAGCAAACGCAGAAGAAGGCCGACCTTCTCGATAAGCGTAAACCCGCGACGAATGCGAGTGGTCGACCGAAGCAGGTGGCATCGCTCGGAACGAGCACGGGGCGTACTGGCGCGAAGATGACGCAGAACGAGCTTGATGGGCTGCGTGAAGCCATCCGCAAATGCTGGAATCCGCCTGCGGGAACGGCGGGAGTCGATAACTTCTCGGTTTCGATCCAAATGCAAATGCAGCAGGATGGGACCCTTAGTGCAAAGCCCGTCATCACCGGCGTCAATGGGCTTTCCGGTACTGCGAGCCGCGCTGCAGAGGGTGCCGCGTCGCGGGCCGTTCAGCGCTGCGCGCCGTACTCACTGCCGGTTGCGAAATACGAGACCTGGAAAACGATCAACGTGATTTTTACTCCCAGCTAAGAGCCACTATTGATAGTATAAATGGCACGCTGCGGGCGAAACTGAAGGTTTAGGAAGACATGCATCACCACGTCATCTCTCTGCCGTTTCATATCGGTTTTCATAAGCTGGCTACTCGTACTCGTTTCCTCTGTTTCTGCTTCAGCCTTGTGCTGGCGATATTCGTCGCGCACACGGCGCGCGCGGAAGTGACAATCAATGTCAACGGCGGCAATGTCGAGCCGCTTCCCATTGCTGTTCCGATCTTGACGTCAGGCGGCGGTGACCCAAGCCTCGCCGCGCGCATATCCGATGTGATCGCCGCCGACCTCCAGCGTTCCGGCTTTTTTCGCCCGCTCGACCGGACAACCTTTGTCGAAACCATTCAAAACCCGGATGTTGCGCCGACCTTCGACAACTGGAAGGCTATCGATGCCCAGGCTCTCGTGACGGGTCGCGTTACAGCAAATGGCGGTCAGATCACGGCGGAATTCCGGCTTTGGGATGTGTTTGGCGCCGAACAGATTGAAGGTCAGCAGTTTTCCACGTCTGAACAAAACTGGAGACGTGTGGCGCATATCATCGCCGATGCGATCTATGAGAAGTTGACCGGTGAAACCGGCTATTTCGATACGCGTGTGGTCTTTGTCGACGAAACGGGCCCGAAACAAAACCGCCAGAAGCGTCTTGCCATCATGGACCAGGACGGGGCGAATGTACGCTACCTGACCAATGGCAGTGATCTCGTTTTGACGCCGCGCTTCAGTCCGACGTCGCAGGAGATCACTTATATGTCCTTTGGCACCAACGGACAGCCGCGCGTGTTTCTGCTTAACATAGAAACCGGGCAGCGCGAAGTGGTCGGCAATTTTCCCGGCATGACCTTCAGCCCCCGCTTTTCGCCGGATGGCCAACGGGTGATCATGAGCCTCCAGCAGGATGGCAACGCGAATATTTATTCGATGGACTTGCGCTCCGGTGCGACCGCGCGCATGACGAGTTCCGCATCGATCGACACATCGCCATCCTACTCGCCGGACGGGATTGAAATCGTTTTCGAATCCGACCGTGGCGGGCGGCAGCAGCTTTATAAGATGAATGCGAATGGCTCGAACCCGCAACGCATTTCTTTCGGTGACGGCTCTTACTCTACGCCCGTCTGGTCACCGAAAGGCGACTGGATTGCCTTCACCAAGCGTGCTGGTGGAAAATTTCTCATCGGTGTCATGCGGCCCGACGGGTCCGGGGAGCGCATTCTGACCGAAGGCTTCCACAACGAGGGGCCGACCTGGGCACCCAATGGGCGCGTCTTGATGTTTTTCCGCGATGTGCCAGGTGCCAGCGGTGGTCCGCAACTGTGGTCGGTGGATGTCACCGGATATAACGAACAGCGCGTCCAAACGCCGGGTTTTGGGTCCGATCCCGCATGGTCACCGCTCATCAACTAGGTAGGTGGGTTTAAGATCAGGTGATTTCCGCTCGCTTGTGAGGAATGTAACAGCAGGTGCAACAAAAAGCGTCTGGACGAACATGTTTCAACCATGTTTCCGTCACGATGAGCGTGGACCTCAGGGTTCATTCAGACGTGATTCATTAGTCAAACGTTAACCACGTCTTTGAACCGCGCTTTAACCAGAACCATCGTAAGTCTCTTAACCATAAGGTTGGGGCTGGGCAGCCAGCAATGGCTAGAGATTCTTCGGGATAATGTGGAGTTCCCTAAATGCTTAGACAAATTCGTACATCGCGCGCTTTCTCCGTCGCGCTTCTTCTCACCGCAAGCGTTGCGATTGCCGCTTGTTCCAAAAAACCAAAGCCGGATGCTATCGGGCTTGGGGCCGGGCAGGGCCAGGCGACACCGGGTTCAGTTCAGGACTTTTCCCTGAATGTGGGGGATCGGGTGCTTTTTGAAACGGACAGCAGCCAGATTTCAGCTGAGGGACGGACTATTCTCGACCGTCAGGCTCAGTGGCTCAACCAGTATGGCACTTACAGCTTTACGCTTGAGGGACATGCCGATGAGCGCGGTACGCGTGAATACAACATTGCTCTTGGTGCTCGCCGGGCCAATGCTGCGAAAAACTACCTTATTTCTCGTGGTGTGAGTGCGGGTCGTATCAGAACCATTTCCTTCGGTAAAGAACGTCCGGTGGCTGTATGTAACGACATCTCCTGTTGGTCACAAAACCGTCGTTCAGTGACAGTTCTCGACGGGCCGACCTCATAGGCTGCACGTGTTCATGACGACTTCGAAAAGGTGCTGCTTTGCGGCACCTTTTTTGTTGCGTCTTTGCGTCGCCAAGATCAGATAACTTTCCCGATAAGACAAAAGTGGGAATCGGCGTCGATGAAAACCACGCACGGTTTGCAATTGCTTGTTTTCTTCTAGAAAGTTTATACGTCTAATTCGAAAAGCAGGCTTTACAGAACGAGAGGATGACATGACCCAATTTCGTTGTGCGAAAGGTGTGATGGCTTTTGGGATCGGCCTCGCCAGCATTCTCGTTTTGTCAACAACGGCTCATGCTCTGTCGCGTCCCGGCCCTTCGCTCATGGATGCCGGCGTTGAGCAGACCGGCGGGATCGTTCTCGCTCAATCAAAGCGTGAACTTGGACAGGGCATTGCCCAAAACACCTTGCGGATGGATCAGATTGAACAGCAGATGCGCACGCTAAACGGGCGCGTGGAAGAACTTCTGTTTGAAATCCAACGGCTGCAAGAGCAAATCCGGATCATGCAGGAAGACAACGAATTCCGCTTTCAGGAACTTGAGGGCGAGAAGCGGTCTGATGTTGGTGGTGAACCGCAGACCGATACGGCCTCCTCCGCAGCCCAAGGGACCGATCAGGCGCTGGAGATTGCCGAAAGCGAAGGCAGCGGTGACGACGGATTTTTGTTGCCCGACACAGAAACCCAGACGAGTGCAACCGGCACGGGACCGCTCGACCTTGGTGCCGCTGTCCGTCAACGCGCTCAAACACCCGCTGCCTCCGATCAGACCACTTATGAAAGCCGTGACCCGCTTTTGCGTGAAAATGGAGTTGCCTCACTTGGCACACTGCCTCTCGGGCAGAACGAAGCGCCCGACGCGCTCTATAATCTTGGATACTCCCAGTATCTCAACGGGGATTTTCAGAATGCCTCGCAGAATTTGAGCCGGTTTATCGACGTTTTCCCGGATCATCGCCTTGCTCCCAATGCGCGATACTGGCTGGGAGAGACTTATTTTGTCAGTGGCCAATTCGAAGAGGCTGTCGAGCAATTCTCCGAGGGGTATCGCGCCTATCCGAGCAGCGAACATGCGGCTGGCAGCCTTCTCAAGCTCGGGCTTTCGCTCGCGCAGTTGAATGAGACGGATGCCGCCTGCGCCACACTCGCGGAGATGTTCACGCTCTTTCCAAATGCCGCCCAGTCAGTTCAGGTTCAAGGGCGCGAACAGCAAGCGCGCTCCAACTGCGGGTGATTGCGCCTGCCTCTGCAGGCTTGACCATGCGCCGATCGCTCGATCCCGACCGTCTTTTTGCCGAGCTTTCCGAATTTGAACACCTCGCCGTCGCTGTTTCGGGTGGCAGCGATTCCATGGCGCTTTTGACGTTCGTCAGCGATTGGAGCTTGCGTGTCGGGGTGGGTGTTACCGCGCTCACCGTCGATCACGGCCTTCGACCGGGTTCGCGCCGTGAGGCGGACTATGTCGCCGAATGCTGTCGCCATCTTGGCATCGCGCATCACACCCTCTATTGGGATGGCGAAAAGCCTGCGAGCGGGCTGTCGGACGCCGCGCGCGGAGCGCGCTATCGACTTCTGGCCCGATTCTGTGCCGAACACGCCATAACCGCGCTTTTGACCGGCCATACGCGAGACGATCAGGCGGAGACCATCTATATGCGCCTTAAGCGGTCAGCGTTGTCCAACCGTGGCCTTGCCGGTATGGCCTTTGAAACGCGCTATCGCTCGGACCCGCTGTCTGAGATCACGATTTACCGCCCTTTGTTGTGCCATGCGCGATCCGCTTTGAGGGCTATGCTCGTCGGTAAAGGGGTTGGCTGGATCGATGATCCAACCAACGACAATACGGCCTATGAGCGCGTGCGGGCGCGATCATTGCTTGCGCAGTCTCCTGATTTTGCTGAAGACCTTATTCAGTACGGACGATGCGCCGGTCGATTGCGGCGCCTCCATGCGTGTCAGGCTGCTGATTTCATCGAAACCCACGTTCGCGTTGGCATTGGTGATCAGCTTTTCCTGCCACGTGCCGCGCTGCGTGCTTTGGCCGAACCCGTTGCGGTTTTGACAGTGCAGGCGCTCATGTCCGTCGTTGGTGGACGCGAGCATCTGCCGCCCGCGCGCAAAGTGATGGCCGTCTTGCGCGAATCAGGGCGGGCGACTTTGTCGCGGGTGATTGTGACACAGGATGACACGACGGTTTCTCTTCGCCGCGAAAACCGGAATCTTGCCGGGGAAATTACCCTTTCGTCCGCGCCGCAACTTTGGGATGGTCGTTACTTCCTGTGGTTGAACGTATGCGATGGGAGGGTGCCCACAGTGCGATGTTTGCGGTCTCACGAGACGGCTGATGCGGTCGTTTCAAGCGCTATGCCATTGGAAGGACATAATGTAAAACAGGTGCTTGCGACCCAGCCCATGGTTTTCGACGCAAGCGGCGATTTTCATGACCCCTCCGGATCTTTTCATTCGGGAACAACGGTCGGATCGGTGTCATGCCGCCATGCGCGGGGCGCGTTCGAGCGGTTTTGCCCAGCCTTTGATTTGCCGCTATTGGATGCAATCGACGGCCTGTTTACCAGAAAGCTTCACCCTGACACCGTTAAGCACGTGACAAAAGACGCGGTTTGGGAGGATAGTAACGTTTGAAGATTATGGCCTGGTCACTATCTAAGTAAGTGAAAAAGCGCGCCGTGGATGGCGGCGCAAGACGAAAAAGGGATGTTGATGAACTCCAATTTCAAGAATTTCGCGCTGTGGGTTGTCATTCTGCTTTTGCTGGTGGCGCTTTTCCAGCTGTTCCAGAACCCAAATCAGCCGGCAAGCGCACGGGATATCCCGTATTCGCAATTCATTGATGAGGTGGACAGCGGTCGCATCTCGCAGGTTGTGATCGCGCAAGATGAGATCACTGGTAATTACACCAGCGGTGCCCGCTTCCAGACATTTGCACCGCCAAATGATCCAAACCTCATCTCGCGCCTCGAGGGCAAGGGTGTTTCGATCACGGTGAAACCGGAAGCCAAGGGCTCGCCTGTTTTGAGCGCGCTTATTTCATGGTTCCCGATGCTTCTTCTCATCGGTGTGTGGATTTTCTTCATGCGCCAGATGCAGGGCGGCAGCGGCAAGGCGATGGGCTTCGGCAAGTCTAAAGCCAAGCTTCTCACCGAGGCGAACGGCCGGGTGATGTTTGAAGACGTCGCAGGCGTTGACGAGGCGAAAGAAGATCTGGAAGAAATCGTTGAATTCCTGCGTGATCCGCAGAAGTTCCAGCGCCTCGGCGGGCGTATTCCGCGCGGTGTGCTTCTTGTCGGTCCTCCTGGTACCGGTAAAACGCTGATTGCGCGCGCCGTTGCCGGCGAAGCCAATGTGCCGTTTTTCACGATTTCCGGTTCGGACTTCGTTGAAATGTTCGTCGGTGTTGGTGCTTCCCGTGTGCGTGACATGTTCGAGCAAGCAAAGAAAAACTCACCATGCATCATCTTTATCGATGAGATTGATGCGGTCGGACGCCATCGTGGTGCGGGCCTTGGCGGCGGCAACGATGAGCGCGAACAGACACTCAACCAATTGCTCGTTGAAATGGACGGGTTTGAGGCGAATGAGGGCGTGATCATCATTGCGGCGACCAACCGCCCCGATGTTCTCGATCCTGCGCTTTTGCGGCCAGGTCGGTTTGACCGTCAGATCACTGTCCCGAATCCGGATATCACAGGCCGTGAGAAAATCCTCAAAGTGCATGTGCGCAAAGTCCCGCTTGCGCCGGATGTGGATCTTAAAATCCTCGCCCGCGGAACGCCCGGTTTCTCCGGTGCGGACCTCATGAACCTTGTCAACGAGGCGGCTCTTCTCGCTGCGCGTCGCTCGAAACGTCTCGTCACGATGTCCGAGTTTGAGGATGCCAAAGACAAGGTGATGATGGGTGCCGAACGGCGCACGCTCGTTATGGGTGAGGAAGAAAAGAAACTCACCGCTTACCATGAAGCTGGCCACGCACTCGTCGCTCTTCACATGCCAGCGTCGGATCCGATCCATAAGGCGACGATCATCCCGCGCGGTCGCGCGCTTGGTATGGTGATGCGCTTGCCGGAAAAAGACCAGGTTTCGCTCACACGTGAAAAATGCCACGCAGATCTCGCGGTGGCCATGGGTGGCCGTGTTGCCGAGGAGATCATCTTCGGTCATGACAAGGTCACGTCTGGCGCGTCCGCCGACATCAAAATGGCGACAAACTTGTCACGTGCGATGGCGACGCAGTTCGGCATGTCCGACAAGCTTGGTCCGCTTCTTTACAGCGACAATCAGGATGAGGTGTTCCTCGGCCATTCGGTGACGAAGACGCAGAACGTGTCCGATGAGACCCAGAAGCTGGTGGATGAGGAAGTCGCTCGGTTTGTCAACGAGGGCTATGACAAGGCTC
>JBCBTO010000063.1:0-8720 GCA_039818625.1 Pseudomonadota bacterium | reverse complement strand
AAGAAGTACCTTCAAGAGATCCACGACAGCACTGGACCCTTCTGGAGAGACGCGCCCGCGCGGGACGGGGGGCAGGTCTTCCTTTGGGATCGCGAGCGCGCGTTTTACGGCGAGTAAAATGTGGTCTGCGGACCTTGAGCGTTCAAATCCGCGCGGGATGCTGCGCAGTTTGCCGAGAGCGTCTTGCGTTGCTGGCTGTTGTGCGGCGATTTCGTAAATCGCATCGTCCTTGATGATCCGCCCGCGCGGCATATCGCGGCGCTGCGCCTCCGCCTCGCGCCATGCGGCGAGTTCTTTCATCACGGCGAGTTCAATCGGCTTTCTGACGCGCAGCTTCATGCGTTGCCAGGCTTTTTCGGGCTCGACATAATATGTGTCGACCGACGTTAACACGGCCATTTCTTCCAAAACCCAGGAGCTTCGATCCTGTTCTTCGAGATTGGCCTTGAGGGACACATAAACATCGCGCAAATGGGTCACATCGGCTGAAGCATAAGCGATCTGCTTCTTTGACAGGGGACGCAAGGTCCAGTCGGTGAACCGGGATGATTTGTCGATGCGCGCGCCAGTGATGCGAAACACGAGCTGATCGTAGCTGATGGAATCACCAAATCCGCAAACCATGGCGGCGACCTGCGTGTCGAAAAGCGGTGTCGGGATGGTCTGCGCGAGATTGTAGATGATCTCGACGTCTTGACGCGCCGCGTGGAATACCTTGACCACATTTTCATTGCGCATCAGTTCGAAAAAGGCGTTGAGGTCCAGGCCCTCCGCGAGTGGATCAATGATGACATCATCCCCGGGCATTGCCATCTGGATGAGGCAGAGCTTCGGCCAGTAGGTCGTCTCTCGAAGGAACTCTGTATCCACACAGACGAAGTCTGCTTCGTTAAAAATGCCACACGCTTTTTCCAGCGCATCATTCGTAGTGATAATTTCCATTCGACCGCTATAACGCAAAAAGGATTGTTTGTCGCGTGCCGAGACAAACCCGGTCATTCACCCGATAAAATGCGCTTGATTGGCGCGTCGGGACGGGCCTGCAATATGGAGCGAGGCACCATCGGCACTTATCGACTGACACACGCCCGTCCACGCTTGACAAACAAACCGGCGAAGTGCACCTCACGCGCTGACAGTCCTTCCACATACTCCAGTAATTGGGAAAACACGATGCATCGTTACAGAAGCCATACCTGCGGTGACCTACGCGCGGAGCACGCTGGCGAGACCGTTCGCTTATCCGGTTGGGTTCACAGGGTGCGAGATCACGGCGGCGTTCTGTTCATCGATTTGCGGGATCATTTCGGCATCACGCAAGTGGTCGCAGATGTTGATTCCCCGGCATACGGCCTCGTTGAAACCGTGCGCGCCGAATGGTGCATCTGCATTGATGGCAAGGTGAAGAAGCGTGACGATGATCTGATCAACGATAAGCTTGCGACCGGAGAGATCGAGATTTTCTGCACGGCGCTCGAAGTTCTGGGGGCATCCGCGGAACTGCCGTTGCCGGTTTTCGATGAACCCGATTATCCGGAGGACATTCGTCTTAAAAACCGCTTTCTCGACTTGCGGCGTGAAACCCTCCACGCGAACATTGTCAAGCGCATCGCCATCATCGCAGCGATGCGGCGGCGCATGGGTGAGGCGGCTTTCAACGAGTTTCAGACTCCAATCCTGACCGCATCATCGCCGGAAGGCGCCCGCGATTTTCTCGTGCCGTCGCGCGTCCACCCCGGAAATTTTTACGCGCTTCCCCAGGCGCCGCAGCAATTCAAGCAGCTCATCATGATGTCTGGCTTTGATCGTTATTTCCAGATCGCGCCATGTTTCCGCGACGAAGACCCGCGCGCGGACCGTCTGCCCGGCGAGTTTTATCAGCTCGATGTCGAAATGTCGTTCGTCACGCAAGAAGACGTGCTCACCACGATGGAGCCCATCATTCGCGGCGTGTTTGAAGAGTTCGCGGACGGCAAATCCGTCACGGACGTCTTTCCGAGGATCGGTTATGACGAAGCGATCCGCAAATACGGTTCGGACAAGCCGGACCTTCGAAACCCGATCGAGATGGAAGATGTGAGCGAGCATTTCCGCGGGTCGGGCTTCAAAGTTTTCGCAGGCATGCTCGAAGCGGATGCAAAAAACCAGGTCTGGGCAATTCCGGCCAAGACCGGCGGCAGCCGCGCGTTTTGTGATCGCATGAACTCCTGGGCGCAGGGTGAGGGTCAGCCCGGCATGGGCTATATCTTTTTCCGCGAAGAAGATAGCACCATTGCGGGCGCTGGTCCGGTGGCAAAAAACATCGGCCCCGAACGTACGGACGCGATCCGCACGCAATTGGGTCTTGAAGCAGGTGATGCAGTCTTCTTCGCGGCAGGCGACCCGAAAAAGTTTGCAAGCTTTGCCGGTGCCGCCCGCACTCGGGTTGCGGACGAACTCGACCTCGTTGACAAAGACCGTTTCGCGCTGTGCTGGATCGTCGATTTCCCCATGTATGAGTGGAATGAGGACGAGGAGCGCGTCGATTTCAACCACAACCCATTTTCCATGCCGGCTGGTGGCCTCGAGGCACTTGAAAACAATGACCCGCTCACCATCGGCGCATACCAATATGATGTTGTGTGCAACGGCTATGAGATCGGCTCAGGTGCGATAAGGAACCATCAGCCGGAAGTCATGAAAAAGGCCTTTGCGATTGCAGGCTACGACGAAAGCGTGCTTGAGGAGCGCTTTGGCGGCATGTACCGCGCGTTCCAATATGGCGCTCCACCCCACGGCGGGATGGCGGCGGGTGTTGACCGCATCGTCATGCTGCTGTGTGGCGCACAGAACTTGCGCGAGATCACGCTGTTCCCGATGAACCAACAGGCGCAAGATCTCCTCATGGGTGCCCCAAGTGCTGCAACCATGCAGCAATTGCGTGAACTTTCGCTCATGCTCAACGTTCAAGACTGAGCGTATATTTGGGATGGGACGAAGGATTTAAATCCCTCTTAACGCGCCCGCCGTATCGTTGTCGCTGGCATGAACAGCGGCGGCGTGGATTTTGCTTCGCAAACTCATCAAGATCTGTCTTTTGGTCGCGGGAACGCTCTTCGCGATGGCTCCAGCCATAGCTGTGCACTTCAGCCTCTTGAATAATGCTCAAAACCAGGGCGATGAACTGGTCAATTCCATCGCGACCACAATGATCGCGCGGGCTGACCAGAACGTCACAAGCGCGCTGAACAGCCTGTCGGATTTCGTACTCTTGGGCGTCAACAGTTGTGCGTCGGAAGATATCGCGGTTATGCGCAAGGTGGCGTATGAACAATTCTGGATCAAGGAAATCGGCATTGCCGACCGGACAGGCGCGCTTTTGTGCGATCAGTTCGGAATGCCCGTATCGTTTCAGGAAATTTCGCCAGATCTTAAAAGCAATGACGACAACGTTTCCATACGCGTGGTCAAGCGCGAGGGACGCGGCGAAAACGAGGCCATGGTGTCGTGGAAGCTCGACACCGGAAACAGCCTGGTTGCGATTCTCCCGGGCGAAGCTTTGGCCGATGACGTTATTCCCGGCAAAATGCGGGGGCTTGGCGTCGCAGTTGTCTCGCTGAAGAATGGCGCATTGCTTCATATGGCCCCGGCACCGGACGAAGCGCGCGCCGCGTTGCCATTTGATGAAAAGACTTTCTCAGCATCCGTCACATCGTCACGTTACCCTTACCAGGTCGCGGTTCTCGCACCCTACGCTGTGATATGGGATGATGTCTCCGGCCTTTATCAAAGGTCGATGTACAGCGCGATCGGTGTCGGTCTCGCTTTCTGGTTTTTGGTGCTTTATGCCCTGAAACCCCGCAAGGCCCGCACAAACGAAATCGAAGCCGGTATCGAGCGCGGTGAATTCATTCCGTTTTACCAGCCAACCTTTGACGTTCAGACGGGTGAACTCATGGGGTGTGAGGTACTGATCCGCTGGCGGAAGCCGGATGGTCAGATATTGCCACCTGGCGCGTTCATCGGCCTTGCCGAAGCGACGGGGCTTGCGATCCCCATGACCAGGTCCTTGATGATGAATGTGGTCGATGAGATGGAAGATCTCCATGAGGCCCGCCCGACGCTGAAGATCGGAATCAATCTCTTCGATGACCACTTTGAAAACCTCGATATCATCTATGATATCAAGGAGATCTTCGGCCCGAGTAAAATCGCCTACAGCCAGCTTATGTTCGAGGTGACGGAACGCCAGCCGCTGAATG
Organism: Pseudomonadota bacterium; assembly: GCA_039818625.1. GTDB lineage: Bacteria > Pseudomonadota > Alphaproteobacteria > Rhizobiales > JACESI01 > JBCBTO01. The sequence goes on along the minus strand of JBCBTO010000063.1, from coordinate 4,479 downwards.
ATATCGAGCGCGCAAGGGTCGTCATCCGCAACATGCGGTCACTCGGCTCGAAGGTCGCGCTTGACGATGCGGGCACAGGCCATGGCGGCCTTGCGTATCTTCAACAGCTCGGCCTCGACGTTATCAAGATCGACAAGCTCTTTATCGATGCAATCGGAACGGATTCTCTGTCAGCGCCGATTGTCGACAGCCTTATCACCCTTGCCGAAAGCCTTGGCATGGACATTGTCGCTGAAGGGGTGGAAGAGCCGATGCAGGTTGAGTATCTGCGTGAAAAGGGTGTCCGTCTTGCGCAGGGCTATCTTTTCGCCAAACCGCTGCCTGGCGAGACCTATAAACGCCTCATCGAGAAGATGGTGCCTCTGTCAAAGCGGCCAGAGCAGCGCCGCCGCGCCCAAATCCGGGCAAGATCTCAGGTTGCTGCTGCATAAACCTCTCCTCTGATGCCAGACTTTAGCCGTTTTATCGGTTGTTTACCGAAATCGGTCATGGTCGTCCCATGCCAACGAAACAACGCTCATCCAAACTCGCATCCATGGCGGCAACCGCATCGCGCGGTCGACGGCTGGTGCTTTTGGTGTTGTGTGCGGCCCTTCTTCCGACGATGCTCGCCTATTACGTGACCGGGCGCATGGGCGAGGCTCATATTCGCCAGGAGACCCAACGCGTCTCCGATTTCCTGATCGTCGAGGCCGAACGTCTTTTGAGCGACAGCGAGCGCGTCCTTGATGGCTACCTGCATCAGACTGGCGGCTCGTGCCTCGCGCGTGATCTTTCCAGTCTTGCCGAATTCATCGCAACGCGCGGCTCCGTTCTGTCGGTGGGCGTCGTTGCGCCCGATGGTAATATCGCCTGCAAGATCGGCCAGTACGAGCTGAATGGGGTGACATTCCCGAAACTGGAAGACAATGACAACCGCCAACCTGTGATTGCCGAACTGAGGCGCGGAGGACGATCTCTGCCGCTGATAATAAAGCGTAGCAAAGGAGATATGCGCGCCTTTGCTCTGATTTCCGGTGATCGCTTCTCAAGCCTGCTTCTGCCTGAGTTCTTCGTCGACTACGCGCAAATTGACATCATTCTGCCTCGCGGTGGGCTTTGGTACTCATTGACTGGAAATCTCGTGACAAACGGCTTTTCGAGTGTCGCTCTTGCGCTTGAAAATGTCAGCGAACGGTTTCCGATCACCGCCAATCTCGTGGTGGATCACGCGGCGGCGCGCACCTGGAGCAAGGATCTGCAGAACATGCTGATCGTCGTCATGATGGTCTGCGTAACGGGCTTTTTGACCGTCGTCTTACTCGCGCATTTTATGAGAATCTACGTCAAACGCCGTCGCCGCGCCAAACATGCGCAGATCGCAAAGGCGGCCACTGAACTCTTCAAGATCACATATCAACCGGTCGTAACCCTCGACAGCGGCCTTCTCGTCGGCGCCATAGCGCGTGTGGATCTGTCCCTTTTCGACCAGGTTCCAGAACATCGCCCACCGTTGGATGAGATCATCGAAATGATTTGGCAGGAAATCGGCGATTTCGCCCAGCGGCGCCGCGAGTTCCAGTTGATTATCGAAGTGGATGGCGATGTCGTTCTGGATCCCGAAATCCGAGAGCCTTTGATCGCGAAGCTCGGGAAAATTAATTATCCCAATCTGGTGCTCTTGATGCGCTGGTCCTGCGATAAAGGCGTCGACCCGTCGCTCTATCGGGCACTTGAGCAGATATCAACGGCTGGGACGATGTTTGCCCTTGAATGCGGTAATGTGAAATTCTCCTTTCTCTCAGATATGTGGGCATGGCCCTATCACAAGCTCATGATCGACTTTTCGGAACTGCCGCCATCGGATGAAGCGGCGCTGTGGCTTGGCGAAATCGTGCTGAACATGGCAGATCAGCTCCACGTCGACCCGATCGCCATTGGTCTGAAGGGAAAGGCTTCGGCTGACCTTGCGATGAGTACCGGCTTTGAGACGGGAACGGGCGAACACGTAGGCCCGTCCATGCCGATTGAAGCGTTTCTCGCCGTTGTGAGGCCTGTTGCCACCGCATCCGTCCAAAATGATGGCGCAGAGCAAGCGTCGACTGAGGGAACGCAAGCGGCGGCCTAACGGGCCAGTCCTTCCTGTGTCAGTCGAGCTTTGCCATACATGCTCTCGTTATCCCGCGCCAATCGTCCATTTTCTCACCGACGTTCGACGGAATGTACGCAAGACGCCGGAACGTTTCATCCGCCATATAGTGAACACAGTGAATGTGGGGAGCTGCTGTCTTCACCATGAGGTGGTGGGGCGGAAGATCGTCGATGAACACCGTCACGTGATCCGCGCGTGCGCTTAGCGCGCGCACGGTCTCCGCCTTAGACCCGTCGTTTTGGATGACTGGTTGCGTGAGGCCGAGTGAGGCGAGATGCGCCTGTCGCCGCGCCGCGAGATCCTCAGCCACATTTGTCAGAAAAACGACCTGAAACGCTTCACGCAATGCATCAAGCGCCTCCATCGCGCCTTCAATGACCGGCTGTCGATCAACGCAATCGGCATGAAAAGCCTGCACAAGCGCATGGGCGTCTTTGCTGTCGAGCCGCGTGTTGGTGATCCGGTCGATAATGTTACCACCGAGCTTGAACGACGATTTGTCGAGATGAGCATTGCGTTCTGCCAGATAGTCCTCAAACGGACGCACGAAGTGAAGAACAACCTCGTCGATATCGCACACGATGAGTGGGCGCTTTTCCTCGATAGGAACATTTTCTAGGGAAACGGACATCAAAGCATGGTTCCGGACGCAGGATCTCCGGACAGGACGTGCGAGGCCCTCGCGAGCTTTTCTGGCGAAAGCCCTGCATTGGCGGCAAAGGCCAAACACTCTTCCTCATGCTGCCTTAGATATTCGAGCGTTGAGGCGAGGAAACCCGGTTCCGTTGCAGCGGACCGCAAATCCTTGGGATCGAGACCGGTTGTCGTCAGGAAGCGGTCCAGAAGGTCTTTATCAGAGGCGATGTGTTGCAACGCCAGAATCGCGATTCCATCGGCTTCATCTCGCGTCATTGTCCTTCGCCTTTCCTACGAGAGTGTGGTGCGCTTAGACACCACGAAAGGGTAGGTGGATCAACATTCTTCGCCTCGTTTGCCTTTACGAAAGGAAATATGGCTATGATGATGCATAAAGTGGTGCGCGCGTGCCATCAAACGCGGAACGTCTGTGAGCTGGCATGACAAAGAAAATTCTTATCGTGGAAGACAATGAGCTCAACATGAAGCTCTTTCACGACCTTCTTCACACACAAGGTTATTCGACCGTCGAGACCGGCAACGGCATGGAAGCAGTTGATCTCGCGCGCGAGCACAAGCCCGATCTCATCTTGATGGACATCCAGTTACCGGAAGTATCTGGCCTCGATGTAACGAAGTGGATCAAGGAAGACGACGATCTGAAAATGATCCCCGTGATCGCAATCACGGCTTTTGCCATGAAAGGGGATGAGGAACGGATTCGCCAGGGCGGATGCGAGGCTTACATCTCCAAACCGATCTCCGTCTCCAAATTTCTGGAGACGATCCGCTCATATCTCGGTGACTGAACGAGAAGCCTTGCCATGACCGGACGCATTCTCATCGTCGACGACATCTTGATGAACACCAAGCTGCTCGAAGCGCGGCTGACGGCGGAGTATTACACCGTTTTGACGGCCGACAATGGCTATGATGCCATTGAGATTTGCAAGCGTGGCGAATGCGACCTCGTCCTTCTTGACGTCATGATGCCAAATCTGACCGGATTTGAAACCTGTCGGCTTTTGAAACAGGATTCAGATACACTCCACATTCCAATCGTGCTCGTCACCGCACTTGACAGTGCCCGCGACCGGGTCGAGGGGCTTGAAGCGGGTGCCGATGATTTTTTGACGAAACCGGTCCGCGAAATGGCGCTTCTCGCCCGTGTGAAGAGCCTTTTGCGTCTAAAGCTTCTCGTGGATGAGCTGCGCATGCGAGCGATGACCGCCCATGACGTCAAAACCGATCTGCTGGTTGAGAAGATGACGGATCGTCCGACGGATGATGAGCCGGTTGTCATCGTCGATGACCGCCCGGCCTCGTCTGATCGCCTCAGACGCACGTTGGTCAAGGCAGGATATCGCGTAACTGTCGAGACCGATCCGCAAGTCGCCCTCATCAATCTGGCGGAGCAGGAACCGATCCTCGCCATCATCAATCTGGAACTTGAAAGCTTTGACGGTCTCAGGCTTTGTTCACAACTGCGATCTTTGGACCGCACCCGAAACCTGCCGCTTCTCGCCGTCTCAAGGGAAGACGACGAGCCGCGGCTCATGCGTGCCCTCGATCTCGGCGTCAACGACTACATCACGCGTCCGATTGAACCGAATGAGTTGCTCGCGCGATGCATGACACAGTTGCGCCGTCGTCGTTACACCGATTTCTTGAGGCAAAGCGTCCAAGCGACGATGGAAATGGCAGTCAAGGAT
>JBCBTO010000062.1:0-8733 GCA_039818625.1 Pseudomonadota bacterium | reverse complement strand
GAACATAAAAAGAACAGAAACTTGCTTGTGGCTTGTGGATAAGCTATTTGTTTGCCCTCGAACGGACACGTTGCGGTGATGACTTGATAAGGTCCACCGAAGTGGTGCTCTGTTTTGAAAGGTGTAGAGATGGCAGGCAGCGTGAACAAAGTCATTTTGGTGGGTAACCTCGGTGCCGACCCGGAAATCCGACGGACGCAGGATGGACGACCGATTGCCAATTTGAGCGTAGCGACGAGCGAAAGCTGGCGCGACAAGAACACCGGCGAACGCCGCGACAAAACGGAGTGGCATCGCGTCGTGATCTTCAGTGAAGGGCTATGCCGCGTCGCGGAAAACTATCTGCGCAAGGGATCGAAGGTCTATCTGGAAGGCCAGCTTCAGACCCGTAAATGGCAGGATCAGTCGGGGCAGGACCGCTACACGACCGAAGTTGTACTCCAGGGCTATAGTTCCAACCTGACGATGTTGGATGGTCGCGGTGATCAGCAGGGCATGGGCGGGCCGTCGGGTGGCGAGATTGGTTACGGTGGCCAGTCTGGTACGCAGTCCGGCGGTCGTGGCGGTGCAATGGCCCCTGCGGGCGGCATGGCCGATGATATGGATGATGAAATTCCGTTCTAGCGTAAAACTACGATACGACGGAGGGTGACGATGGTTCAGCGATTTTCATTGGCATTGTTATGCGCAATCGGTCTTGCCTCTGCGACCGCGTCCACCAGCCATGCGGGTGGTTCCGATGTCATTGATGTGAAAGTCACAGCCCAAGGTGGTGACAGATGGCGTTTTGATGTCACGGTGTCCCATGCAGATACCGGTTGGGATCACTACGCAAACCGCTGGGAAGTGGTCGGAGAAGATGGTGCTGTGCTCGGCACGCGCGTTCTCGCCCATCCGCATGTCGAAGAGCAGCCGTTCACCCGCTCGGGAACGTATGAAATTCCAGCTGGCGTGGACGAGGTCGTCATCCGATCTAACGATTCCGTTCACGGTCTCGGCGGTCGGGAAATGGTCGTAAAGATCCCGCGATAAAGAAGATATCTATCGGCACGTCGCTGATTGACGGCACGTTTCGTCAAGCCGGGATATCAGCCACGATTGCAGCAATGCCATCCACCACGAACTGAACGGAGAGGGCGGCGAGAAGAACACCCAGTAGCCGACCGAGAAGTGTCCGGCCTGAATCGCCAAGCAGCGGATCAATCTTGTCCGCAAGCCTGAAAACCACATAGGCCATACCGGTTATCACGCATAGAAGCGCGACGAGAAGCGCGGTGTCAGGCAGGGTACTGCGTTCTGAGGCCAGAAGAACGGTCGCCGATATCGCGCCAGGCCCCGCCATCAGGGGGATGGCGAGCGGGAAAACGGCGATGTTTTGGATGTCGCTTTTGGTGGTTGTGTGCTTCGCGGTCTTCTTTTTCCGCTCGTGGCGTTTTTCGAAGATCATCTCAAAAGCTGTATAAAACAGAAGCAGACCGCCCGCGATCCGGAAAGCGGAGAGGGTGATCCCGAGTGCTGCTAGAAGCGCATTTCCGACAAGGGCGAAAGTGACGAGAATCCCCGTTGCCACCAATGCCGCGCGCCAGGCGACAGCCGCACGATCCTCACGGGACATGCCTGCTGTGACGACGAGAAAGATCGGCGCGAGGCCGATCGGATCGACGATTACGAACAAGGTGGCAAAGGCGTTGATGAGCCATTCAAAGGGCATGGTAAGCCTGCTTTCGTGCTGCTTCGTGCAATCAACCATGCCCATGTCACAAGTCAATGCCCATATGTCAGAAATAATCGACAGAAATTCTTTAAAATATTGATTTTATTGAGGAAAGAATTGCCAAAAATTCAGGCAAACGTTAGCGTTTACGGTTTGAATCGCCTATAAATGAGCGATGTAGAATAATAACTGAGAAGCCACTTGTCACAAACGCCGACACCCCCTCCGTCTGACGACGACCCATCCGACATTGAACCTATCTCCATCATTGATGAGATGAAACGGTCCTACCTCGATTATGCCATGAGCGTGATCGTGAGCAGGGCTCTGCCTGATGTGCGCGACGGGTTGAAGCCGGTTCACCGCCGCATCCTCTATTCCATGCATGAGAATGGCTACGACTGGAACAAGCCCTATCGCAAATCCGCCCGCGTTGTCGGTGATGTGATCGGTAAATATCACCCCCATGGCGATTCAGCGATCTACGACGCGCTTGTGCGCATGGCGCAGGATTTTTCCATGCGTTTGCCGCTCGCCGACGGGCAAGGGAATTTCGGCTCGGTCGACGGCGATCCGCCCGCAGCCATGCGTTACACCGAGATCAGGCTCGCCAAGGTCGCGCATGAGTTGCTGAATGACATCGACAAGGACACGGTCGATTTTCAGGACAACTATGACAATTCCGAACTGGAACCGACGGTTCTGCCCGCGAAATTCCCGAATTTGCTGGTCAACGGATCAGGCGGGATCGCCGTTGGCATGGCAACGAACATCCCGCCCCACAATCTTGGCGAAGTGATCGACGCCTGTACCGCGTTCATTGACGAACCGGCGATCGACATTGACGGTTTGATGGCCCATGTGCCGGGTCCCGACTTCCCAACCGGTGGTCAGATTCTTGGGCGATCCGGCATCCGGTCCGCTTATCACACCGGGCGCGGCAGCGTGATGATGCGCGGTCGTGTGGAAGTGGAGGAGATCCGCAAGGAACGTGAGGCGCTGATCGTTACGGAAATTCCGTATCAGGTGAACAAGGCGTCGATGATCGAGAAGATCGCGGAGCTTGTCAGAGACAAGCGCGTTGAGGGCATTTCCGACATTCGCGATGAGAGCGACCGCCGGGGAATGCGTGTCGTGATCGAGCTGAAGCGGGATGCCGTAGCGGACGTCGTATTGAACCAGCTTTATCGCTTCTCCCCTCTGCAGACGTCATTCGGGACGAACATCGTCGCGCTCAACGGCGGTAAGCCGGAACAGCTCAACCTTCTCGATCTCGTCCGCGCCTTCGTCGCGTTCCGTGAGGATGTGGTCTCGCGTCGCACGAAGTTCCTGCTCAACAAGGCGCGTGAACGGGCCCATGTCTTGGTGGGTCTTGCGATTGCGGTTGCCAATATCGACGAGGTCATTCACCTCATCAGGAATGCGCCTGATCCGGCCACCGCCCGTGCGCAATTGATGGAGCGGCGCTGGCCCGCAAAGGATGTGGCGCCCCTCGTCGCCCTCATCGATGATCCGCGCCACGGCCTCGAAGAAGACGGCACCTATATGCTTTCCGAGGAGCAGGCGCGCGCGATCCTTGACCTGCGCTTACAACGCCTGACCGCGCTCGGGCGCGATGAGATCGATGACGAACTCAACAAGCTCGGCGAACAAATCCGCGATTATCTTGATATTCTGGGCTCCAGGATGCGGATCATGTCGATCATCAAGAATGAGCTCAGCGACATCAAAAACGAGTTCGCAACACCGCGCCGTACGGAAATACTGGAAGGTGGCGCCGACCTCGAAGACGAAGACCTCATCCAGCGCGAGGACATGGTGATCACGGTGACTCATGGGGGTTACATCAAGCGTGTCGCGCTTGACACCTATCGCGCCCAGCGTCGGGGTGGCAAAGGCCGCGCGGGCATGTCCATGAAGGACGAGGATTTCGTAACCCGGCTGTTCGTGGCAAACACCCACACGCCGATCCTATTCTTTACCTCGCGCGGCATCGTGCACAAGATGAAAGTCTGGCGCTTGCCCCTTGCGGCACCGAATGCCCGCGGCAAGGCGCTCATCAATCTCTTGCCGCTCCAGCAGAACGAGCGGATCACGACGATTATGCCGCTGCCGGAAGATGAGGCGAGCTGGGAGACGCTTGACGTTATGTTTGCCACCAATATGGGATCGGTCAGGCGCAATAAGCTCTCCGACTTCGTTCAGGTGAATCGCAACGGCAAGATCGCCATGAAGCTCGACGAGGGGATGGATATCCTGAGCGTTGAGCCGTGCTCAGAAGCGGACGACGTCATTTTGACCACGGCGAAAGGCCAGTGTATCCGCTTCCCAGTGACCGATGTGCGTGTGTTCCAGAGCCGGGATTCCACGGGCGTGAGGGGCATTAGCCTCGGCGCCGACGACGAGGCCATCTCAATGTCCATCGTCCGGCATTTTCGATGCAACGCCGGAACAACGCACCGCATATCTGAAACAGAGGCGGCTGATTGACGGCGACACCGCTGATATCGCCCTTGATGAGGATGAGGCAGCATCGGAAAGCGGGCAACTCTCGCCGGAACTTTATGTGGCGATGAGTGCAGCGGAACAGTTCATCCTCACATTGTCTGAAAACGGTTATGGTAAGCGCAGCTCGCTTTATGAGTATCGCGTCTCCGGTCGTGGTGGCAAAGGGATCGCGGCGATGGCGGTGACGCAGCGAAACGGTGCGCTCGTGGCCTCGTTCCCGGTCGAAGACAGCGATCAGATCATGCTTGTGACGGATGCTGGCAAACTGATCCGCGTGCCAGTTCAAGGCGAGCGGGAGCAGATCCGCGTGATGGGGCGCTCGACGCAGGGCGTCACCGTCTTCTCAACGGCAGATGGGGAGCGGGTCGTCTCTGTTGAGCGCATTTCCGATGTCGGCGAAGGTGAGGAAGACGGCGACAGCGACGACAACGATGGCGAAGGCGGCGATCAGCAGGATGCATCTTAACCCGACACGCTGATTTTTCAGTTGCGGGCCGATCTAAAATGAGGCTTCCTTTGTTGGTCGAAGGGAGCCTTTTTCATGTTCGAGCCTGCCGTTTTATTCGCTTTTGTCCTCGCCTGCGTCGCGATTGTGATTGTCCCGGGCCCGACCGTCACGGTGATCATCGCAAATTCGCTGCGATCCGGCAGCCGCGCTGGGCTCGCCAATGTCGCGGGCACCCAAGCGGGTCTTGTCATCATGATCGCTATCCTGGCGCTTGGCCTTGAAACGATTGTCGAGCACCTGTCTTACCTGTTCACTTATCTGAAGCTCTTAGGCGCGGCTTACCTCATCTGGCTCGGTATCAAGCTTTGGCGATCCGATGGCAGGCTGGCGGAAGCTTCTCCTGAAAAGGCGACAAAGTCTCTCCGAGGCTATTTCTGGCAGGGATTCTTGGTCATCTGGTCCAACCCGAAAGCGCTGTTCTTCTTCGGCGCGTTTATTCCTCAGTTCATTGATCCAGCGGGCGACACCGCTTCGCAGACCTTCGTTCTCGGCCTGATTTTCATGATTGTCGCCACGATCCTCGACAGCGCCTATGCCTTGGCTGCCGGTAAGACCGGTGGCTGGCTCACATCCGGCAATGTTCGCTTTGTCGAAAAGATCAGCGGAACATGCCTCATTGGCGGGGGGCTTTGGCTGGCGTTTTCAAAACGCGCCTGACGGGTGGCCGATCTCAAGCGTGTGGGGTGCTGTTTGTGATTGCACAAATCGCGCGCACGCTATATTGACGGGCGCTATGAAACGCATCGCCTTTTATCCCGGCTCTTTCGACCCAATCACCAACGGGCATGTGGATGTTTTGAAGCAAAGCGTTGAGCTGTTCGATGAAATCATAATCGGCATTGGCATTCACCCCGGCAAGAAGCCGCTTTTCTCATTTGAAGCCCGCGCCGACCTTATCCGCGCCTCGATCGCCGATATCAACGAACTCACCCATCAACAGGTGCGTGTCGTATCGTTTGACAACCTCCTCGTCCATGCTGTGCGTGAACATGGGGCGGGCATCATTGTGCGCGGCCTGCGTGACGGCACTGATCTCGATTATGAGATGCAGATGGCGGGTATGAATGGCACCATTGACCCCACGATCAAAACCGTGTTTTTGCCTGCAAGCCCGCTGGTGCGCCCCATAACCGCCACGCTGGTCCGGCAAATCGCTGGCATGGGCGGGGATATCTCCTCCTTTGTTCCCGGTGCCGTGGAAGACGCACTGCGCGAAAAATTCACGCAATAACCTCTTAGTCGACAAGCAAAAAGGATTGACCATGACCCGTGTAACCCGACTTTTGACTGCCAGTTTCGCCTCGCTCGTCCTTCTTGTAACTGCAGCATTCGCGCAGGCGGCGGAAACGCTGACAATGAAAACATCAAAAGGCGATGTCGTTATTGAATTGTTCGAAGATGTTGCGCCGGGTCATGTCGCTCAGGTGAAGAAACTCGCGCAATCGGGCTTTTATGACGGCATCATTTTCCACCGGGTGATTGAAGGGTTCATGGCGCAGACGGGTGATCCGACTGGCACTGGACGCGGTGGTTCGAACGAACCGGATCTCAACGCTGAGTTTTCCAACGTGCCGTTTGATCGCGGTGTGGTCGGCATGGCGCGGGCGCAGGACCCGAACAGCGCGAACTCGCAGTTTTTCATCATGTTTGACGAAGGGCACTTCCTGAACGGCCAATACACAGCCTTCGGTCGTGTCGTAAAAGGTATGGACGTGATCGACCAAATCAACAAGGGCGAGCCGCCGGTAAGCCCAGACAAAATCATCGAAATGCGCTGACGCATTCATCAAGCCAGAAAGGAAAATGGGGTGGCAGACGAAAATCTTGAGGACATCCTTTTGATGGAAACGACGGTGGGCGCTGTGAAGATCAAGCTTCGGCCCGATCTTGCACCGAACCACGTCGACCGCATCAAGGAACTGTCGCGCGACGGCTTTTATGACGGAACGCCATTTCACCGGGTGATTGAGGGTTTCATGGCCCAGGGGGGAGACCCGACCGGCACGGGGACGGGTGGATCGCCAAAACCCGATCTCAAAGCTGAGTTCAATGACGGCAAACACGTGCGCGGCACGTGCTCCATGGCCCGCGCCATGAGCCCGGATTCAGCCAACTCACAGTTTTTCATCTGTTTCGAAGACGCTTCGTTCCTCGACGGTCAATACACCGTGTGGGGCGAAGTTGTCGAAGGCATGGAAAATGTCGACAAGATCAAACGGGGCGAACCGGTCGACAATCCGGACAAGATTGTCTCTGCGAAAGTCGCAGCCGACGCCTAAATGTTGAACGTTTTGGAGAATGGCTCGCCCGGTGCGGGCCATTTTTCGTTTCTGGAAGAAAGCGCACCATGCGGGTTGATCTCTTTGACTTCGAATTGCCGGAGAGCGCTATTGCCCTTAGGCCCGCCGAGCCCCGGGATAGCGCTCGCCTGTTGACTGTGTGCCCGCATTTGCGTGATCCGATTGGCGACCACGGGGTGCTTGATCTGCCATCATGTCTCAGACCCGGCGATGCGGTTGTGATGAACGACACGAAAGTCATCCCGGCTCAGCTGTCAGGCGTGCGGCGACGCGATGTTGGCACCGAGACGATTGATGCCAAGATATCGCTCACGCTTCATTTGCGCACTGCACCCGATTGTTGGAAAGCCTTTGCACGTCCGGCAAAAAAGCTTCAGGCCGGTGACACCATAGTCTTTGAAGATCTCGAAGCCGTTGTTCTGCAGAAGGCGGAGGGCGGCGAAGCGTTGCTCCGGTTTTCAAAAACGGGTTCCGCGCTCGATAAGGCAATCGCAGCGGCCGGCGTCGTGCCACTGCCACCTTACATCTCCGGAAAGCGTGCCGCCGATGCGCGGGATGAAGAAGATTATCAGACGATTTATGCTGCAAAGCCCGGCGCCGTCGCCGCCCCAACGGCAGGACTTCATACGACAGAGCGCCTGTTGAGAAAGCTGGAAGAGCGGAATGTGACGACGCATACGGTGACGCTTCATGTGGGCGCGGGCACGTTCTTGCCTGTTAAGGCCGAAGACACGCAGAACCACCACATGCATGAGGAATGGGGCACCGTCAGCGAGGAGACGGCGGACGCGCTCAACACGGTGCGCCGCGATGGCGGACGCATCGTTGCAATGGGTACGACGAGCTTGCGCCTGCTTGAGAGCGCGGTTGATGATGCGGGGACGGTCCGTCCGTTTTCTGGCACGACCGATATTTTCATCACCCCTGGTTTTCGCTTTCGTGCCATTGATCTGCTTATGACCAATTTCCACCTGCCACGCTCGACCTTGTTCATGCTCGTATCCGCTTTTTGCGGGCTCGATGTGATGAGCGAGGCGTATATGCATGCGATCAAGAATGGCTATCGCTTCTACTCATATGGCGATGCGTCTCTTCTTTGGCGCGCGGACCTGCCGGAAAATCTAAGATGAAATCCACGTCCACCCCGTTTTCGTTCTCGGTGACTGAAACTGACGGCCTGGCCCGGCGTGGTGCAGTTGTAACCAAACGCGGGGAGATCAGAACGCCCGCTTTCATGCCGGTCGGAACGGCCGCGACGGTCAAGGCGATGTATCCGGGTCAAGTCCGCGATCTCGGCGCTGATATCGTGCTTGGCAACACCTATCACCTGATGCTGCGACCGGGGGCGGAGCGCATCGACCGGCTTGGCGGCCTCCACGAATTCATGCAGTGGCCTTACCCGATCTTGACCGATTCCGGCGGCTTTCAGGTGATGTCCCTTTCCAAGTTGCGCAAACTGACGGAAGAGGGCGTCACCTTCACATCTCACGTTGATGGCTCGAAACACGAGATGACACCCGAGCGGTCTGTCGAAATACAGTGTCTGCTCGGGTCCGACATTCAGATGCAACTTGATGAATGCGTCAGCCTCCCGTCGAAACCGGACGACATTGAACGTGCCATGGAACTCTCTTTGCGGTGGGCGGACCGGTCCAAGGCACAGTTTGGGGAGAGACCGGAACAGGCGTTGTTCGGCATCGTTC
>JBCBTO010000061.1:0-8746 GCA_039818625.1 Pseudomonadota bacterium | reverse complement strand
GTCTCGCCAACAAAGTTTGATGGCGAGACGGCATTCACCATTTGCGTCATGTAAAAAGACGCTTTGAGCTTGGTGTGGGGGTCTAGGTCGTCGGCCTGTTCGACAAGGTCCGTCGCCCAATTGGCGGTGATCAGATAGGCTTGTTTCAGGAAATCAAAGACTGGGTTTTCTTCCCATTCATGGTCTTTGAAGCGGCGATCCCCGGCCTTTGGCTCGACGGTCTTTTCAGCCTCCTGTCCGGAAAACCGTTTCAGGGAGTTGGCCCAAAGATCGAGATATTGTGTCGTGATTTTGGTCTGGGCTTCAAGCGCGCGTTCCGGCGTTTCGAGCCAGTATTTACCGACTTTGGAGATGGTGGTGAAAAAGTCCGTCAGACGATCTGTCGTGTCTTTTTCGTTGCCGCGCGTTTCGAGCGGTTTGACGATGGCCGCGGTAACCTTGCCAACTTCCTCGAAAATCTGCGCGGTGTTGCGGGCGAGCGCTTCCGGGTCGTCGAGAATGTCCTGAAAATCATAACTTTGGGTGCCCTCAGAAGTCTTCTTGTCTTTTGGGTCACCGTCGACTTTCGACGCCATGTTCATAATCTCCTGGACTTCCAAACCGCAGTTTAAGCGGTGCTGTCACACTCGACACCCGCCGTTTTGACTTTACCGAATTTCGACGCCGGGTGCCATCGCGTCACAATCATATCTGTGTTGCAGTGCGGCATGTGTTGCTTCTGAGAGACGCTTCCAGAAATTGCTTTTTCAAGATCGATCAGTCTGTCGCAATCGCATGGGGCTGTTTGCCTGAGGCCGTTTGTATGTCGAACGGGCAGTGGACACCAAAACTCCGCTTGGGTATGTCATTAATTGATAAGAATCGCGAGTCTGTGCTTCTGATATGCATAGACATTTGATAGCCGGGTGCGGCGGACGGAAGCCGGTTTTGATGCTGAAAATAAATATGTATGTGGGATGGCTCAAGGGGTGCGTGATAACCCTCACGCTCGCTGTTGGCGGATGTGTTGGGACCGCCGACCGGGGCGCGTTCGATCTCGATAGTCAGACCACCGGCGCCGTCGATAAGCGTGGTTTTCCGGTCTTCCTGGGACCTCAGTACAACCGCAACGTACCCTTGAAGCGCACCATTGAGCGGGCAGAGCTTGAAAGCGAACTTCAGGCCGTGGCGGACAGCCGCAAAAACGCCGGGATTGACGTTGACAAGCGGCGCAGCGAACTTCTCCAGCGCCGTTTGCAAGAGATTGCACGGACCCATGGTCCTCAGGCACGTGCCGAAATCGAAGCGGCCTGTGCGACGGGTGCGAATGGCGTGGTGACGTGCAAAGGCGACTGACAGCGGGCGCACCACACTTAACAATTGTCGTTCAGGTGGCGCGTGCAGCTTATGGAACCCGGCCTTCTTTTAATCGCCGGATCGTTTGAGGAAAAGATAATGGATACGTTTCACTCCGTTCGCAGGCTTCCGCCTTATGTTTTTGAGCCGATCAACAAACTGAAGGCGCAAGCGCGCAAGGACGGGGCGGACATCATCGATCTTGGCATGGGCAATCCGGACCTGCCCACACCCCAGCATATCGTCGATAAGCTTGTTGAGACCGTTCAGCGACCGGATACGCACCGCTACTCGCAGTCGCGCGGCATCAATGGTCTCAGAAAAGCGCAGGCGTCCTACTATGGTAGGCGCTTCGGCGTGAAGCTTAATCCCGACACGGAAGTGGTCGCGACGCTCGGTTCGAAGGAAGGTTTTGCGAATATGGCGCAGGCGATTGCAGCGCCCGGCGATGTCGTCCTCGTTCCGAACCCGACCTATCCCATTCACGCGTTCGGTTTCATTATTTCCGGCGGGGTGATCCGCTCTGTGCCCGCGACGCCGAATGACGAATTCTTCCGTGCGTGTGAGCGGGCTGTGAAGCATTCAATCCCGAGCCCACTTGCCCTTATCCTCAACTATCCGTCTAACCCGACAGCGTATGTCACCGATCTCGACTTTTATCGCGAGGTGGTGGCATTTGCGAAGAAATATGACATCTACGTGCTTTCGGACCTCGCGTATTCGGAGATTTATTTCGACGGGACACCGCCGCCCTCAGTGCTGCAAGTTGATGGCGCGAAAGATGTGGCGGTTGAGTTCACGTCGCTTTCCAAGACCTATTCCATGCCCGGCTGGCGTATGGGGTTTGCGGTTGGCAACGAGCGGCTGATTGCGGCGCTCGCACGGGTGAAGTCTTATCTCGACTATGGGGCTTTCACGCCTATTCAGGTTGCCGCCACCGCCGCGCTCAATGGTGATGACGACTGTATTGAGGACGCGCGCCTCACATATAAGAAGCGTCGTGATGTGCTCGTCGAAGCGTTTGGACAGGCGGGCTGGGATATTCCCGCGCCACCGGCGACAATGTTCGCTTGGGCACCCGTGCCCGAGCCGTTCCGGGCGATGGGATCGCTTGAATTTTCCAAGCTTCTTGTCCAGAAAGCCGGTGTCGCCGTCGCGCCGGGCGTCGGTTTCGGGGAATATGGCGATGAGTATGTGCGCATCGCGCTTGTGGAAAATGAGCAGCGGATTCGTCAGGCGGCGAGAAACGTGAAGCGTTTTCTTGCGTCAGAATTCGAGACGGTGCAAAAGGTGGTGCCAATCGCCCAAAAGGCGTAAACAGGCCGTCCCCATACGCGTGTCGTCAGGAATTTTCAATGTCACAAAGCCTCCGTCTTGGCATCGCCGGTCTTGGTACAGTTGGCGCAGCGCTCATTAAGCTGATTACCGAAAATGGTGGGCGGATGGCTGCGCAGACGGGGCGTTCTGTTGTTGTGACAGCTGTGAGCGCTCGGTCACGCGAGACTGATCGCGGCTTTTCGATTGAGCCCTATGTGTGGTTCGACGATCCGGTTGATCTTGCGATCTCGCAGGACGTTGATGTGTTCGTCGAACTGATTGGTGGGGATGACGGCCCGGCGCTTGCGAGCGTTGAAGCGGCTCTCAAGGCCGGAAAACCTGTCGTTACCGCCAATAAGGCGCTTCTCGCCAAACACGGCCATGCGCTTGCGCTTTTGGCGGAGAAGACCGGGGCGGCCTTGAACTATGAAGCGGCGGTGGCGGGCGGGATTCCGATCATTAAAACACTGCGCGAGAACCTTTCGGGCAATGCGGTCAGCGGTGTCTACGGCATCATGAACGGGACCTGCAATTACATCCTCACCCGGATGGAAGCGGAGAAGATTAGTTTCGACGACTGTCTCAAGGACGCGCAGCGGTTGGGCTATGCGGAGGCGGACCCGACCTTCGATATTGGCGGCCATGACACCGCCCATAAGCTCGCGATTTTGACGAGCCTTGCCTTTGGCACGGAAATCTCCTTTGAGTCCATCTACATGGAAGGTATCAGCGACATCGCGCTGTCCGATATCGAAGCCGCCGATGCGCTCGGGTTTCGGATCAAGCTTCTGGGCGTTGCCCACAAGACCGAGACTGGGATTGAACAACGCGTTCATCCTGCGATGGTGCCCAAAAGTTCGATGATTGCGCGTATTGATGGCGTGACCAACGCCGTTGCTGTTGAAGCCGACCGCGTTGGAGCCTTGCTCTTGAGCGGGCCTGGTGCTGGCGGCGATGCGACGGCTTCTGCTGTTGCAGCCGACATTGCCGATATCGCACGCGGCATGATGATGCCGGTTTTTGGCAAGCCTGCTACGATGCTTGCACCTTATGAACGGGCGCGTATGCGGCTACACGAGGGGGGCTATTACATCGCGCTTCACCTCCTCGACAGACCGGGGGCTTTCGCCAGCATTGCAACGGAGATGGCGCGGTGCGATATCTCGCTTCAAAGTGTCGTGCAGCATCGTCGTTCAACGGATGCGTCAAGTGGCGGGGATGCCGTCGCTCAACCGGTGGTGATCATCACCCACGAGACAACGGAAAAAGCTGTGAAGCAAGCCCTTGAGGCAATCGTGGACGGTGGCAGCGTCGTCGGCAAACCCAAAATGATCAGAATTGAAAATCTGGACTGAGAACAGTCCAGGGCACACAGGATGGTGAGAGAAACCATGGCAAAGATTGAAGACAAAGACCACACGAGCCTTGATCGCAAGCTCACAATGGAACTCGCTCGGGTGACGGAGGCTGCAGCCGTTGCCGCCTCCACCTGGTGCGGGCGGGGTGATGAGAAAGCTGCCGATCAGGCCGCGGTCGACGCCATGCGGCGTGAACTCAACTTTCTGCCGATCAAGGGCGTCGTGCGCATTGGTGAGGGCGAACGGGACGAAGCGCCGATGCTTTATATCGGTGAAGAGGTCGGAACCGGAGATGGCCCCGAACTTGACGTTGCGCTTGACCCCCTTGAGGGCACCACGATCTGCGCGAAGAACCAGCCGAATTCTCTTGCAGTCATCGCCCTTGCGAGAACCGGTAACCTGCTTTACGCGCCGGATGTCTACATGGACAAGATTGCAATCGGGCCTGGCTATCCAGATGGTGTGATCGCGCTCGATGCGTCGCCCAAGGAAAACATCGACGCGCTCGCCAAAGCGAAGGGCGTGGCAGCCAAAGACATCACGGCGTGTGTGCTTGACCGACCGCGCCATGAAGACCTTATTCAGGACATTCGCGAGACGGGAGCTGCCATCCGTCTCATCGGCGATGGCGATGTCGCAGGGGTCATCCATACGACTGATCCCGACGAGACCGGCATCGACATTTATTTCGGAACGGGTGGCGCTCCGGAGGGTGTGCTGGCGGCTGCTGCGCTTAGATGCACCGGCGGGCAGATGTACGGTCGCCTCGTCATCATGAATGAAGAGCAGCGCCGTCGTGCCGAAGCGATGGGTGTTGATGATCCGAGCAAGATCTTCTCAATGGAAGAGATGGCCATTGGTGACGTGCTTTTTGCGGCCACTGGTGTGACGGATGGCAATTTCCTAGACGGTGTGAAGGTCAATCGCGGCGTTGTGACGACAGACACGGTTGTCATGCGCTCATCGACGGGCACCATCCGGCGCATCCACGGGACACACCATAATTTGAAGAAGTTCATGCTGTGACCCCAAGTGGCTTATTCCGCTAAGGCCGGTAGCGCCAACGACAATGGATGACGGCCAGCGCCTGTTTTTGAATGTAAAGCGCTCCGTCGGTGGCCGACGTTGGGTGGACCGCCTGCCGCCCGGTGGTGATATTATCTCTGGCGGCATTGCGGAGCGAGCCAACATTCCAGACCTCGTCGCGCGGATCATGGCCGCCCGTGGCGTCGAAGCCGATGGTGCCGCCCGCTTTCTCGATCCGACGATCAAGGGTCTGATGCCAGATCCGCATTGTCTGCAAGACATGGATGTGGCTGCAGATCGCCTGCGCGATGCGATCTTAAATGGTGAGCAGGTCGCTATCTTCGGCGATTATGACGTCGACGGGGCCACGTCGTCCGCGCTCTTATTCCGGTTTTTGAGCGCCTGTGGACTGAAGCCGACCATCTACATTCCAGACCGTATCCTCGAAGGCTATGGTCCAAATCCCGAGGCGATCGACCATCTTGTTGAGGCGGGGGCGACACTGATCGTCACTGTCGACTGCGGGGCCACGAGTTTCGACGCGCTCGATCGCGCCGTTGCGCGCGGTGTCGATGTTGTCGTTCTCGATCATCATCAGATGGGGGTGGATCTGCCGACGGCTTTGGCGCTTGTCAATCCGAACCGTCAGGATGATCTATCAGGCCTTGGCCATCTTGCGGCGGTTGGTGTTACGTTCATGGCGCTCGTCGCCGTTGCGAGAGTGCTTCGGGACGCTGGCTCGGGCTTTTCGGCCGACCGATTGCCGAACCTTCTGACGTATCTCGATCTCGTTGCCCTTGGCACGGTGTGTGACGTCGTCCCGCTCAAGGGCCTCAACCGCGCGTTTGTGGTCAAGGGGCTGCTTGCAATGCGGACATTGCAAAATGCTGGGCTTGCGGCTTTGTCGCGAGTTGCCCGCGTTGATGGGCCTCTCAGTGCCTACCATCTCGGTTTTTTGCTCGGTCCACGCATCAATGCGGGCGGTCGCATTGGTGACGCTGCCCTGGGAGCCCGGCTTTTGACCATCGAAGACCCAACGGCAGCCGCGGAAATGGCGTCAACGCTCGACCGTCTTAATTCGGAGCGGCAGGCCCTTGAAAAAGATATGCTTCTTGAAGCGGATTCGCAGGCCTTTGCTGAACTTGGCGGTGAGGGGGATGGTGAGGGTGGTCCCTCTGTCCTCATAACGTCGAGCGATGGTTGGCATCCGGGTATTGCGGGCATTGTCGCATCGCGTTTGAAAGACCGCTATCACAGACCGGCCTTCGCCCTTGCCTTCGATGCCAATGGCTTGGCGACCGGATCTGGCCGGTCCATATCCGATGTCGATCTTGGCCGCGCCGTGCGGGCTGCCGTCGACGCGGGCGTCCTCATAAAGGGTGGCGGCCATGCGATGGCGGCGGGTCTCACCGTCGCACGTGATCGGCTTGCCGATTTGCGCGCTTTCTTCGAAGAGCAGTTATCGGATGATGTCATCAGGGCGCGCTCTACCCGCTCGCTTCCCATTGACGGGGCACTGACTGCGCGCGCGGCCACGTTTGATCTTTATGAGGCTGTCGAGCGCGCGGGGCCTTACGGGGCTGGGCATCCGCAGCCCGTTTTTGCATTTCCAAGCCACCGCCTGTCCTATGTGGATGTCGTGGGCAATGGTCACGTGAAAGCGACGATCAAGACACAGGATGGATCGAGCCTTCCGGCGATTTGCTTCCGTGCCGCCGATACGCCGCTTGGGCAAGCCCTTTTGAATGGGCGCCAGCAGGTGATGCATTTCGCGGGTTCTCTGTCGCAAAACACGTGGCAAGGGCGAACGAGCCTGCAACTGCGCGTCATCGATGTGGCGAAACCCGATGGCGTCTGATTTCCTGGATGTTGACGTAGCCGTCATTGGCGGTGGTCCGGCCGGTTTGATGGCTGCGGAGCGTGCGTCGGCTGCCGGGTTCGATGTGCATGTGTTTGAGCGCATGCCGTCCCTCGGGCGAAAACTTTTAATGGCCGGAAAGAGTGGCCTCAATCTCACAAAGGCGAGCGGACCTGAGACGTTTACCGATGCGTATTTCAAACTCGATCCGGTCCTGAAGCGCGCCGTCTCTGACTTCGGGCCAGACGCTGTTATCGATTGGTGCGAGGCGCTCGGCGTCGAAACCTTTGTCGGGTCGTCGGGGCGTGTTTTTCCAAAGGAGATGAAAGCGTCTCCTCTTTTGAGGGCATGGCTGAGACGGCTCAGCGATTGCGGTGTGGATTTCCATACGCGCCATGAGTGGACCGGTTTTGATGTGGCGGATTTCATCTTTGCGCGAGAGGAGGGCGGTCTCCGCGTCATTGCACGGGCCGTCGTCTTCGCACTCGGCGGTGGCAGCTGGGCGCGGCTCGGCTCGCGCGGCGATTGGGCCGGCCGGTTTGAGGACAAAGACGTCGAAGTTCACCCGTTTCGGCCGACCAATTGCGGATTTATCTGTGCGTGGGATGACCATTTCCGCACGCGGTTTGCCGGAGCGCCGGTGAAGGGCGTCGCTTTGAGCTATGCCGGTAGGACTGTCCGTGGTGATTTTGTCATCACTGACACCGGTGTGGAAGGTGGCGCGATTTACAGCCTTTCTGCTCCGCTGCGGGATGCGTGCCTTGAGACTGGCGAGGCGCGTCTTGAGATCGATCTTTTGCCGGATCAGCCTTTGGACCGTTTGGCCGAAAAGCTCGCGCGGCCTCGGGGGAAGACGTCCCGCGCCAATCATCTGCGCAAGATGGCTGGGCTTAAGGGCGTCAAAGCCGGACTTCTCCGTTTGGGCATGCCTGATCTTGATTGGGATGACGTGCGCGCAGTTGCCGCGAGGATCAAGGGCTTGCCGCTTCGTGTGTCCGCCCCGCGCCCTCTGGACGAGGCTATCAGCACGGCGGGTGGGGTTTCGGCCGATGCGATCACACCGGATTTTATGCTGAAGACGATGCCGGGCGTGTTTGTCGCAGGCGAGATGCTCGACTGGGACGCGCCGACGGGCGGATATCTTCTGAGCGCGTGTCTCGCCTCCGGACGAGCCGCTGGCGATGGTGTCGTGCGTTATTTGACCGGATGCCCGTAATCTTCGACGGGCTTGGGGCTTACTTTCAGGCCTTCGATCAATTGTCCTTCCGTCAAATCCGTTTTGATTGGTGATCTCATGCGAATGCTGCATTCAACCAAAGTCAGCATGAGCACCATCACCGTGATAAAAAGCGCAATCATCTGTCCGAACCAGTTTTTAGGTAGCATCCAGGACAGTAAGCCTGCGAGAGATGAGCCCGGTTCATCTCTGAAACTTTGCAGCAGGTGGCGTCGTTTGTTTTGCGTCATTGGAATACGAAATTTCTCAACTGAATGAATGTCATACACGGTTGTCTGAGCCACCAGAAGGCCTAAGTCGGCCTTATGGCTGAAACTCTCATTCTCGTTCTTGGCGATCAGTTGTCGCCTTATCTCTCATCCTTGACTGCAGCGAACCGTGAGACTGATTGCGTCTTGATGGTGGAGGTGCAGGAAGAGGCAACCTATGTGCGCCACCACAAGAAGAAGATCGCGTTCTTGTTCTCCGCCATGCGGCATTTCGCTGAGGGGCTCCGCGTTGATGGCTGGACGGTCGATTACGTGAAGCTCGACGACCCCGACAATGCAGGGTCGTTCACCGGCGAGGTCGAGCGTGCCATTGCTCGCCACGCCCCGTCGAAGATTGTCGTCACAG
>JBCBTO010000060.1:0-8756 GCA_039818625.1 Pseudomonadota bacterium | reverse complement strand
ATCAGCAAGATCTTTCGGCGGATTGATATCCTTGATCTCGATCCGCGTGATTTTCACACCCCACGGCTGGGCGGCCGTATCGACCACGGAAAGCAGGCGCGCATTGATCTCATCACGGTGAGACAGGAGTTCATCGAGATCCATCGATCCCATCACCGTACGAAGGTTCGTGGTCGTGAGGTTCAAAAGCGCATTTTCAAGGTCATTCACCTCGTAAGCCGCAGCGGCCGCATCCAGAACCTGATAAAATGTGACACCGTCCGCAGTGACCGTCGCATTGTCGCGCGTGATCACTTCCTGGCTCGGCACCTCGAGCACCCGCTCCATCATGTTAAGCTTGGCACCAACAGTGTCAACAAACGGAATGATGATATTGAGACCAGGTGTCATAGTTCTTATGTATCGGCCAAAACGTTCAACCGTGTAATTCATACCCTGTGGCACTGTCTTTATGCCAGAATATACTGTCAAAAGCAGCAGCAATACGAAAAAGATAATGACAATATCCAGTGGACCGAAAGCGAAATCCATAAACACCCCCTTTTGTTAAAGCCTATATTGGAAGATATGGGTATCCAGACATCATTTTACAACGATAAGGCTTTGATATGGACGGCAAAACGTGAGCAGGCACACAGCTCATACCCGCTTTCCATTGCCAGCAATTTCAGAAGGATTCGTTAAACCCAGCCCGCCAACTCACGGCGCACAAGCGCCTCAATGACGGTCATCCCATGGTCGCTGTCATTGAGACACGGGATCGCTGCGAAATGTTCTCCGCCATGCTCTTCGAAGATTTCGCCAGCCTCACCGGCAATCTCTTCAAGGGTCTCAACGCAATCGGCAGAAAAGCCCGGTGTGACAACAGCCAGTTTTTTCACGCCGTCTTTTGCGAGTTGTTCGACTGTCTTGTCCGTATAGGGTTGCAACCACTCTTCTGGTCCAAAGCGGGATTGGAAGGTGATTTTCAACTTCTCTCCATCCGCACCCCAGTCAAGATACTCGCGCATAAGGCGCGCGGTCTTGTGGCACTGGCAGTGGTAAGGATCACCCTTTTTCAGATAGGACACGGGCACCCCGTGAAATGACGCGAGCACCAGTTCCGGCTCGAAATCGAGCTTTGCGATTTCCTCTTTCATGCTTTCGCACACGGCCGCGATATAGGTCGGGTCGTCGGCGTAAGGGGCTGCCGTGCGCACCGCAGGCTGCCAGCGCTGCTTCATGAGATATTCGAACACCTTGTCATTCACGGTCGCAGTCGTTGCGGCAGAATATTGTGGGTAAAGCGGCACCACGACGATGCGCTCGCATCCCTGCTCCTTCAGGGCATCAAGACGCGAATGGATCGACGGGTTGCCGTATCGCATCGCCCAATCGAAAATGAGATGCGGGTGGTCGACGGAAAGCCGCTCCTTCAATCGTTCGTACTGGCTTCGGGTGGTCGTGCGAAGGGGAGATTCGTCGCGCTCCTTGTCCCAGATCTCATCATAAGCCGCGCCTGACTTTTTCGGGCGCGTGGTTAAGACAATGCCGTTCAAGATCGGCCACCAGATAATGCGCGGCGTCTCGATGACCCGCCTGTCAGACAAGAACTCTTTCAGGTACCGCCGCATGGACCAGTAATCTGTGGCATCAGGCGTACCAAGATTGACGAGAAGGACGCCCGTGCGGCCAAAGTTCACCTCAGGATGCCCGTCGGGCAATGAGCCTTGTTTGAATTCGGACATGCTTGTTGGGCGGTTCATGACAGTTTAGGATCTCCCTACCTTCTCAAATCTCACAACTAGCGCGATTTTCCTCGCATGCCAGTTTCGACTGCGAAAAATTACGTAACTTTTCAGTGCAGTAGCCACAAGCACGCTTTTTCACGTCCCGATTAATCGACGCGAAAAAGAGATGCCTAAAATTTGTTCATCAACTATCCGCTATTGGATTGAGATGCCAGTTTTAAATTGCATTCCGAGAAAAATGCTAAGCCACTGATATTCATTACCAAAAAAGACATTAACTGCTTGAATTCACCGAATTTTCAACCATTCAGCGGTGCTCCTTGCAAGCGCGGAAACTGCCTGATAGGGTTCGCGCGCTTCTAAGATCAAGACTTAGGTAGTACATGCTGTCACGTACAGGCATGGCAATTTTAAACCCCTTATCACAGCGTTAAGGGGTACTTTTGGAGGGAGTTTTATGCAACGCCGCGATTTTTTGAAGGGCTCCGCACTGGCTGCGGGCGCCGCGACGACAACACTAGCAGCACCAGCGATTGCTCAGGGTACGACAGACCTTAACATCGTTTCCACATGGCCTCGTGACTTTCCGGGCCTCGGAGTTTCCGCGCAGCGTCTCGCAGCGCGCATTGGTGAGCTGACCGAGGGCCGCTTGAACGTTCAGTACTTCGCCGCTGGCGAACGGGTTGGTGCGTTTGACTCGTTTGACGAAGTTGCATCAGGCAACTCGCAGGCGTACATCGCGGCTGACTACTACTGGAAAGGTAAGCACCCAGGTTGGGCACCATTTACAGCTGTTCCATTCGGCCTCACATACACCGAAATTGACGCCTGGATTAAATACGCAGGCGGTCAACAGCTTTGGGACAAGATTGCGGGCGAATTCGGCCTGAAAAACTTCGCCTGCGGCAACACAGGCGTTCAGATGGGCGGCTGGTTCAACAAAGAAATTGAATCGGCTGACGACCTCAAAGGTCTGAAAATGCGTATTCCAGGCCTCGGCGGCGACGTCATGGCCAAACTGGGCGCATCACCAGTCTCTTTGCCAGGTGGCCAAATCTTCGAAAACCTCGTATCCGGTGCGATTGACGCGACAGAGTGGGTTGGTCCGTACAACGACTTCTTCATGAAGTTCTACGAAGCGGCCAAATTCTACTACTGGCCAGGCATGCACGAGCCAGGCTCGCAGCTCGCATTCGGCATGAACGCGTCGTTCTGGAACGGACTGTCCAAAACAGATCAGGCGATCATCGAAGCAGCGTGTAACGAAGAAAATGCACGTCAGATGGCTGAAACAAACGCAAACAACGGTTCATTCCTCACCAAACTGATCACCGAACACGGTGTTGAGCTGCGTGAATACAATGACGACGTTTATGACGCGTTTGGTGAAGCTGCCGTTGAAGTGATCGAAGAAGCGCGCGACCACAGCCCGCTTGCAAAAGAGATCTTCGACAGCTTCCTGTCAGCACGGAAAGACATCGGCAGCTGGACTGCGATTGCAGACGCTGCTTACGTCCAGAAGCGTAACCGCGTTCTGGATCTCTAAGCGTGCATTGGTAAAAATTGTTTACCACGATGCGGGGCGGTGCTATATCGCCCCGCAATTCTTTTGAGTGGGCATTGCCGCAAGGCGATTAAGACAAAGGTGGGTTTATGTCAGCCGACAGCCAAGTGGGCGCTGCGAGCGCTGGAATGATGATGGAACCGGCACCAGCCGTTTCAGCGAGGATCTTCGGTTGGACGATGATCGCACTGATGGTTGCTTTCCTCACCAATGTTGTCCTGACATTCTGGTTTGCAATGCCAGGTATCGGCCCGCTTTTGGGGTGGAATGCAAATGGCGCGCCTTCCGTGGGCTTGTCGGTCTTCCAAGCCGCCATTTATGTAGCGGCCATTGTGATCGCATTTTTCTGGGTGAACAAAACATCGGCGCGGACACTGCGCGACGATGAACGTTTGGTCTCTGATCTCAATGCTTTGTTTATCAGAGCCTGTTTCTGGATCGTTGTGCTCGTAGGCTTGACGGATGCAGTCATCTCTTTCATGCGTGTTGAAGGCATGCTGGAAGCTTACTTCGGTGAGCAGCTCGCAAGCGATCTCGGCAAATCGCGATTTCGCGGACCGTACGTTCACATTCCCTGCGCAATCCTCGGCATATTGATTGCCTTCTTTAACAAAAACCTCGGGTTTCATTGGCTGGCGCTGCTCGTCGTGCTCGCCGAGTTGATGATCGTCTTTTCGCGCTTTGTGTTCTCTTATGAACAAGCGTTTATGGCCGATCTCGTGCGCTTTTGGTACGGCGCACTCTTCCTGTTTGCGTCCGCCTACACGCTGCTCGACGATGGCCATGTGCGGGTCGACCTGCTCTACGCGAGCTTCAAACGCCAGACAAAGGGCGCGATCAACAAATGGGGTGCAATCTTTCTCGGCATCCCACTTTGCTGGACAATTTTGCTCATTGGGATGTGGTCGAAATCGAGCGTCATCGTAAGCCCCGTTCTCGTCTTTGAAGTGACGCAAGCGGGCTTCGGCCTTTACATCAAGTATTTCATGGCGGCCTTCCTGGGAGTTTTCGCCATCTCCATGCTCCTGCAGTTTGTAAGCCAGTTCTTCGGCGCGGTCTCCGACCGACGCGGCGAGGCCGGTGCACGCGAAACAGGTGACATCGCTCACTGATAACAACCAAACAAAAACACCGGGTACCCCTCGATGGAACTCCTCTTCCTGGCTCTTCTCGTCTTCATAATGGCCTACGCACTGGGCTCGGGGTATCCCGTGGCCTTCGCCCTGCCTGGCTCCGCGATCATCACAATCGCGCTCGCGGCAATATGCGGCTATCTCTTCACGGGCAATCCAGATGCCTATTTTGCATCCGGCGGGCCGGTCCAGTGGTTGAGTGCGGGCGTCACAAACCTGCGCGGGGTCTACTGGGAACCGGAGCGAGATACGCTGATCGCGATCCCGCTGTTCATCTTCATGGGCATCATGCTTCAGCGCTCGAAGATCGCCGAAGACCTGCTTGTCACGATGGCGCAGCTTTTCGGTCCTGTCCCGGGCGGGCTCGGCATTTCCGTGGTACTCGTCGGCGCGCTTCTGGCTGCAACAACCGGCATCGTCGGCGCAACGGTTGTCGCCATGGGCCTCATTTCACTGCCTGCGATGCTGAAGCAGAATTATTCAAAACCTCTCGCAACCGGCACGATCGCCGCATCAGGCACACTGGGACAGATCATCCCCCCGTCCATCGTTCTCATTATTTTGGCCGACCAGCTCGCAAGTGCAGTCGATCAGGCTGACACAACCCGTAAAGAGCTGTTTAAGGCTGCCACTGGCGAACTGACAATGCCGTCGGAGTTCGGTGTTGTCTCAACATCGGCCGGTGACATGTTCCTCGGCGCGCTCGTACCGGGACTTGTCCTCGTTGGACTTTATGTCCTGTTCATCCTCGGCTTTGCCCTCTTGAGACCCAAACTTGCGCCAGCCGTGCCTTATGACGGCGCTTACGACACGCAATTCGCAAAGCGGGTGTTCCTCGCACTCATCCCGCCGCTGACACTTATCTTCCTTGTGCTCGGCTCCATCATCGGCGGTATTGCGACGGTCAACCAGGCGGGCGCCATCGGCGCGACCGGCGCGCTCATTATGGCGGGCTATCAGCTATACCCAAACCAGCGCACCACCTTCTGGCCAGCCATTCTTGCACTGATTTCAGTCGCAGGCATTGGCTACGTTCTCGCGAACTACGACACCAATGTGAAAAACATCTCGACACCCGAAGATGTGACCGGCGTCACCCTCGCCGTCGTATTCGTGACCGGCCTCCTGATCGCGATCGCATGGAGCGGCTATCGGACCTTGAGGATCGATGACACGTTGCGCGGCGTCATGCTGGAAACGGCGAAGACGACATCACTCGTTTTCATCATCCTTCTCGGTGCCGCGATGCTGACGGCTGCGTTCCGCGCCTTCGGTGGCGAGGAACTCGTGAAAAACTTCCTTGAAGGCCTGCCAGGCGGTTTCTGGACGAAATTCGTCATCGTCATGGCCGTTATCTTCGTTCTCGGCTTCTTCCTCGATTTCATCGAGATCGCCGTGGTTGTCGTACCAATCGTAACGCCAATTCTACTGGCTGACCCCTCGGCCAACGTGACGGCGGTCTGGCTCGGCGTGATGATCGGCCTCAACATCCAGACGTCCTTCCTGACCCCACCGTTCGGCTTTGCGCTCTTTTATCTGCGCGGCGTCGCGCCAGCGGTCGTCAAAACGATCGAGATGTATAAGGGCGTTTGCGCCTTCATCGCATTGCAGCTTCTGGCCCTCGTGATCGTCGGCCTCAATCCGGCACTCGTGAACTACCTTCCAAACCGGGCGGCACTCACAGCGGACACCGCACCACCGCCGCTCAATCCGAAACTGCAATACTGCATGGAAAACTACGTTTATGAGGAGTTCCAGACGAATGGCGGTCAGATACGCCAAGCGATCTCGACGGCCCAGGCGCTTGATCTGAGCTACCTTCCGAAAGACCTCAAAGGCGACCTCGAAGAAAGCTTTGAAAAGGCCGCTGAGAGCATCGACCTCATGACAGCAATCAAGGACGCGGAAAACGCAACCCTGGCGGCAGGCGTTGACTTCCGACCAATCCACACACAGGTGCGCGAGATCGAACGCAACATTCGCCTGCGCGAGCACGAAATCGAAGAGGCCGACCTTCGCATTCGACAGGCACGCGGCAATGAAGGTGTTACAAGTTCGGCGGAGGCTCAAATCGCAGAGCTCAACGCGGAGATTGAAGCCCTGAAACAGACCATCCCGTCGAACTGGGAAGCGGATCAAGGGGCTTACACCGAAGTGGCAAGGTCTGAGCGGACAGCGCGCACGACCTATCGCAGAACCGTTGACGCTGCTGCGGGCCCAATTCAGGAAACGCTTGCGATCGTCCAGGCCACACCTGCCCTTATTGAAGCCCGCGCGGGCTTAGAACAATTGCAAGCCGACCTACCGGGCCTCGACAACGAGGCAGCAGCAGAGCGCATCAAAGAACAGGAAGATGTTCTGAAAGACATCGAGGGAACGAGCGACATCCGTCGGGACCTCGGTCGTGCACGCCGGGATATGTCCGGTCGCCGCGCTGACCGCGACAAGGCGGATGGCAAGCTTGCCGATGCTTTTGAAAAACTGGCTTTGAACATTGCCTGGCGCGAACGGGCGCAGGCCGAACTTCTGGATGACCTCGTGACCTATGAGGCCGCGATTGCAGACACGATTGCGCTTCGCTCACAGTCAAAGCTGCCTCGCGAGCAAGCGCTCTTCGTCGCGGCTTGCAGCTCCGGCCACCGCGACATCGGCCTCAATTTCTAAGCTCAGAACTTCTTACGATAACAAAGACGCCGGCCTCGAGCCGGCGTTTTTTGTTGGCCAGGCAGGCATGGCGCAAGCATCAAAGATCGTCGCGGGCCGACCCGACAACACGGTCGAGGTCATCATGGAGCTTCGGGTTCAGACCCATAGATGAGGTCGCCATGGCTTTGGCAATCGCAAAATTATACAAGGAAACGAGTGAAGGGCGGGCTTTGCGCCCGGGCGAGAGCGTTTTCGCGGTAGAATGCGGCCACTTCAAAGTCTGCCCTATTACTTTTGGAAGATGCGGCATATTTCTCCTGACACGACGTTGCAAGCCTTTGAAAACCGAGAGGTTTCCCGCAGGCTCGCATCTTGTGTCAGAAAAAGTCTGCTCGCACCATGGCGATCTCATTTATAGGTCTGAACCCTAAGCCATGGAAGCTTTTCACCCCAATGCGCATGGACACTTGGGGGTAAATCCGACGCTTGATCGATCAGCCCGATGGCGACGTAAACCTGTCCGGGCAGATAGTCATAGCGGCCAGCAAGCGGCTATCCGCATGTGTTACAAAATGTGCGAACCACACCGGGATTAACATCGACCGACTGTCCTTCATGGGGATGAAAGGCGATGTCACTCTCTGCAAAGGTAGCAAAAGCGGCAACGGGCGCACCAGTCACTCGCCTGCAGTCGGCACAATGGCAATAAGCAACAACCTCCGGCAGACGGCTTGCGGAAAACGCGATCGCACCGCTGTAACACCGACCCGTCAGACGATGCGACAGGGGTTTGGCCTGATCGTCACGTCGGCCATCGCACGCCTCGTCACTCACGCTGCACCGCCACAGCCGACTGGCACCTGATTACACACCCTGCATGGATGCAGCAAAGAGCGTGATACCAAGAAGGAAGACAAAACTCGCCCCCAAAAGCTCGATGGCTTTGAAAGCCAAGCCTGCGCCATCGCTGGTAGCAAGATATTTCGCCGCAAGCCCTTTTGCGCCAACAGCGATTGCTGCGAGAAGCGTAACAGTGATTCCGGTCCCGAGCGCCATGGCGAATGTTGACAAAACGCCGACCCAGAAGAGCCCTTGCGACGCGGCAAAAACGAGAACAATCAACGCTCCGGAACAGGGACGCAGGCCAACCGACAAAATGGCAGCCCATGCCGAGCCGAGTGTAAGAGGCTTATCAAGCGCGGTCGGGTCCGCCGCATGACCACCGCATCCACAAGCGTGATCATGATCATGGTGATGATGGTGGTGTACATGCTCGTGGTGGTGATGCGCGTGATTGTGATCATGGCCATGCGCATGAGCCAACACGGGCTTGCGTGCAAGAAACGGCTGCACGCCTTTTTGCCAAAGCAGGTAAATGCCCAAAAGCGCAATCAGCGCATAGCTCGCCCGCTCAAACCATTGGGTCGCTTCAGTAACGGCGAAACTCGTCAAGTTGAGAACGAATGTCGCAACCCCAATGAGAAGAACGGCAACGGCACCTTGTAAAAAAGCCGCCATGAAGGAGATCGACATCCCGCGGCGCGCACTTTGTTCATTGGCGATCACATATGAGGAGATCACCACCTTGCCGTGACCAGGCCCGGCGGCGTGAAACACACCGTAGAGAAAGCTAAAAGCCATCAAGATCCAAACCGCACTGCCGTCTTCTTTCGCACGCTTCAC
>JBCBTO010000059.1:0-8773 GCA_039818625.1 Pseudomonadota bacterium | reverse complement strand
CAGGTGGCCCGCCCGCCTCAACGCACATAACGCCGTTGAAACCCTCGTAAACGAAGTCCTCAACCCGCAGTTCTTCGGAGTGGAAATTCACTTCTTCATGCGCGTCAATCACCGTTGGAACGAGTCTTTTCGTCAATGTGAAGGTCGAATCGTGTTTCGGGTCGCAGCCGATTTGCAGGACGCGTTTGCCAAGCTTGGAAAAGGCCGCCGACAGGTTCGACGATGTCGTTGATTTGCCGATGCCGCCCTTGCCATAGACCGCGAAGACCTTCGCGTTATCGATCTGCATGTCCGGATCGAGATAGACTTGCGTTGAGCCGTCTTCGCGCGGCGGTTTCAGGTTTGCGTTAAAGGCCGCTCTGTTTTGGATGATGTTCATCGTTTACTTCCCAAAATGCGCTTTGGCGTCATAGAGCGTGTCCATCGTGATCGTGGAAAGCCCGCGTTCGTTTGCATAAGCTTCCGTGTTGCGGCGCGCTTTTCCGCGCACGAAAAACGGAATTTTCTTCAGTTCTTTTTCCGCATCCTCTGCCCAGACTGTTTCACCCGATTGGTGGCGTGGTTCGGCTGGTGTCGGCAATTCGCCGGACGGCTTTGTGGATTTGCTATGGCCATGTCCGAGATGTGACGGCCCGGCGCCATCGTGAAACTCGAAGTCGTCGCGGAACATGGTCAGGAGATGTTCTTCAAGGCCCATGGTGAGGGGGTGCACGAGCGTGTCGAAGAGCACATTCGCGCCTTCAAAGCCCATGAAAGGCGAGTAGCGCGCCGGATAGTCCTGAACGTGAACCGGCGCTGAGATCACCGCGCAGGGAATGCCGAGGCGTTTTGCGATATGGCGTTCCATCTGTGTGCCGAGGACGAGTTCGGGCTGGAGCGCTTCGATGGTGGCTTCAACGTCGAGGTAGTCGTCCGTTATGAGGGCTTCTACGCCGTAAAGCTCCGCTGCATCGCGTAGATCGCGAGCGAATTCGCGTGCATAGGTGCCAAGCCCCGCGATTTTGAAGCCCATTTCCTTTTCCGCGACCCGCGCGAGCGCGATCACGTGGGTTGCATCGCCGAATAAGAAGACGCGTTTGCCGGTGAGATAGGTTGAATCGATGGAGCGTGCGTACCACGGCAGCCGGTCGGTTTCCTCGTTGAGGACGTCGCTCACGTCAAGGCCCGTCAGGTCTCCGATCTCACGAACAAAATCGCATGTTGCGCCATGTCCGATTGGCACCGTGGTCACCATCGGTTGTTTGAATGTGCGTTTCAGCCATTGGGCCGCGGTGAGCGCGATTTCGGGATAAAGCACGATGTTGAAATCGGCATCACCCAAGCGTGTGATGTCGGCGGCGGATGCATCGTATGGCGCCACGACGTTGACGGTAACGCCGATGCGGGTGAGGAGCCGTTTCACCTCCTCAATGTCGTCGCGGTGGCGGAAGCCGAGAGCGGTTGGCCCGAGGATGTTACAGGAGGGCTGCGGCGCATCGGGAGCAGGCCCTTCCTGGATACCTTGATCAAGCCCGGGCGTGGCGGCTTCCGGGCTGGGGGCCGAACGCGCCAGGTGACGCACGACCTGATAGAAGGTTTCCGATGCGCCCCAGTTTTCCTTGCGCTGGTAGGATGGCAGTTCGACGGGAATGGTCGGGATGGGCAACTGGAGGGCTTTTGCAAGCCCGCCCGGATCATCCTGAATGAGTTCGCCCGTGCAACTCGCGCCCACGATCATCGCAGCCGGTTCAAAGCGTTGATACGCTTCGCTTGCGGCGCGTTTATAAATCTCTGCCGTGTCGCCACCGAGGTCGCGCGCCTGAAACGTCGTGTACGTGACGGGTGGGCGCTTTTTCCGCCGCTCGATCATTGTGAAGAGCAGGTCGGCATAGGTGTCGCCCTGCGGCGCATGGAGGACGTAATGAATGTCCTTAAAGGCGGTTGCGATGCGCATCGCGCCGACATGGGGCGGGCCTTCATATGTCCAGACGGTCAGTTGCATCGCCGTTACACCTCCAGCCGCGTGCGGCGGTTTAACGGGCGGGCGAACAGTTCGGCGAGATCGCCCGCCTGTTCGAAGCCCTGGATGGGGGTGAAGACGAGTTCAATCGACCATTTGGTGGTGATGCCTTCCACCTCGAGGGGATTGGCAAGCCCGAGGCCGCAAACGACCATGTCGGGTTTTGCCGCGCGGCAGCGGTCGAGCTGCGCCTCGACATCCTGACCCTCGCTCACGAGCGCGTCCGCTGGCAGAGCATCGAGGTCATCGCCGACGATCGCGCGGTTGAGGTAAGGCGTGCCGACTTCAATCGGACGCATGCCGAGTTCCTGGTTGAGAAAGCGGGCGAGGGGGATTTCAAGCTGGCTGTCGGGGAAGAAGAAGATGCTCTTGTCTTCCAGCGTCTCGCGATATTTGGTGAGCGCCTGTTTGGCTCTGACACGCGGCGCTTCGAGGACGGCGTCCACGTCCTCGCCTGTAATGCCGAGCGTTTGCGCGATCGCCTTGAACCAGGCCGCGGTCCCCTCCGCGCCGAGCGGCAGCGCGGCTTTGATGTGTCGTGCGCCACGATCTTTCAGAGCGCGGGCAGTTTCTGTCAGAAATGGTTGGGCGAGGACAAAATGCATCCCCGCCCCCATTGCCGGCATCTCATTGGCCCTGCGCGCCGGGAGAAACGCTACGCGCTCAATGCCCAATGCGGCAAAAAGCCTTCTGAATTGGTCTTCAACAACATCTGCCAGTGCCCCCACAACGAGGAGGGACGGCGTGTCGTCGGATGTTTGCTCAAGAGTTGGCACCAGAGCGTTGAGGCAGGCGTCTTCGCCTTCGGTGAAGGTCGTCTCAATGCCGCTTCCGGAATAGTTCAAGATGCGCACGTCGGGATTGTGCTTGAGCGACAGGCGGTGGGCGGCGCGGGACAGGTCGAGCTTGATGACCTCCGACGGGCACGAGCCGACCAGAAACAAGAGCTTGATGTCAGGACGGCGGGCGAGCAGCCGGTCAACGACCGCGTCGAGTTCGTCATTCATGTCCGCAAGGCCCGCGAGGTCGCGTTCTTCCATCACCGCGGTTGCAAAGCGGGGTTCGGCGAAAATCATGACGCCAGCTGCCGATTGCATCAGGTGGGCGCATGTGCGCGAGCCGACAATCAGAAAGAAAGCGTCCTGAATCTTGCGGTGGAGCCACACGATGCCCGTGAGCCCGCAGAATACCTCATGCTGGCCACGTTGCCTCAGAACCGGTCGGTCTTTGCAGGAGGCCAGATCGCGGGTTGGCAGGTCTGTTGGTACCTGGTTCATCGGGCAAACTCCGGCACGGCGCCGCCGCGATCATGGCTTGCCCTTTGAAGGCGTGCTGCGCGGAGTTTTAGCAAGAACTGCCCCGCGTTCACGACGTAAGTTGCGTAAGCGGCGAGGGCGAGCCACATCTGACCCTTACCATCAAGAAAGGGTGTGCCTGCCAAGTCGTATGCAACAGCAACCAAATAGGCTGTGTGAAGCGCGAGCACGAGAATCGAGAAAACGTCTTCCCAGAAGAACGGTCGAGCGAAAAGAAATCGCCCGAAGACCACCTTTTCCCAGATGGAACCCGTTACCATGATTGCGTAAAGGAGCACGGTTTTAAGGATGATCGAAAGGGTCGCCACCTCCCATCCATTGCCCGTCGCGAGATAGCGGGTGACAAGGGCGAGGCTTACGAGGAACACCAGAAACTGGAGTGGCGCGAGAATGCCCTGCACCAGGGTCCAGACCGTCTCGTCCCGACGTTTCTGTTCGGCTTTTGTGTAGAGTGGGCCATCCAGCATGACCGGAGGCAGGTCTATACCGTAAGCCCGTGTTTGGCCCGCCTTTCTTCCGCTCATCTGAAGCCTCCATCCTCGATGCTTTGACGCATCTTTTCGCAACCGGTTGCCGTCGCTTGTGCTCGGTCAGTGCCGCGCTTTAACGTCATGCACGGTTGCTGCGGGTAAACTTTAGAGGTCTTGCGCGACTTTAGTCAAGAAATATTGACGTCAATTTCTTCTTACACACGCCAGCCACTTTCCTCCATGCCCTTGTTTTTACGTATAAAGCCCGTCACTGCCGCGGAATTGGCCCCGCCGGTTCTCAGTCATTTATGTGGTTTGTTACGGGGCTTTGCGTAAGGGCGTTTGCGAGGGGCGCGAGGGCGATCTCATACCTTTTGAATGGCAGTGGTTCTCGACGCCGGCTGCGTCATTTTCCGCGTCGATTATTAATCCTCGCTCTCCGTGTAACACCTTATCGTCACAAAGGTTTGAAGATGGTAGAAATGATCTACCGAAAGACAGCTCGACTTTAAGGGAGAAGGAGCACGTAAGAAGACATTCGGTCGGCGAAAGCTTTACAGCCATCACCCCATCGTTCGTCCTTCCACTCTCTGCCAGTTCAGCTGGTTTCGGGCCATGTTATGGAAGGTGCCCGGTTATGACCAAGGGGCCGGAACGAAACAGCAAAAAAGACAGTCGATCTGCGCCCATAGACGGCGCGGACGAAGGACGTCGTGGGTTTTCGCCTGCGCGCGGTGGGCGTTTGCTTGCCCCTTCAGACAACAGGCGTGGTCCTGCCGGAGATGGCGCGCTCATTCCTGCGCTTGAAGAAACCGTTATCCATAATGTGATTCCGCGCCTCGTCAATCGTTTCGGTCCGGGCATGATCGTGCGCAGCAAGAAGCCTAAGTCTTTGATATCCCCACAACTCAAGGCGAGTATTGAGCTTTGTCAGCCGGCGACCGAACCCGTCTCTTCATGGTTGGTGAATGAGGGCGAGAAAGACCGGTTCATGGATATGCTGAACGCTCGTGATGAGGCGGCGGCGCTCGATTTTCTGGAAGATCTGGTGTCGCGCGGGGCGTCTTTCGATGACGTTTGCCGAGGTCTGATCACCGATGTCGCGCGCGATCTCGGGCAGATGTGGATTGATGACGACGTGAGTTTTGTAACCGTCTCCGCTTACACGGCGATGCTCATGACGTTGCTTCGCTCGTTCAGTTTGCGGGTTACAACCAGCCACGTGCTTCCCGACCAAGACAAGGCTGCACTTGTCTCGTCAGTACCCGGCGAGCAGCACGTTCTAGGAACTCTTGTCGTACAGGAAACTTTGCGCCGGGCGGGCTGGCATGTGGCAGGTGAGCAGGTCGATACGTTGCGCGCATTGTATGTACTTGTACGTAAGCAATGGTTTACACTTGCCGGAATTTCGGTTAGTACAACTACGTTGATTGAACAATGTGCGAAAGCTATAAACGGCATTAGAAACCACTCTCAAAATCCGAATATTACGGTGATGGTGGGTGGTTCTGCGTTTTTTGATCGACCTGACCTCGTAGAGGCGGTTGGAGCCGACATATATGTTCACGATGCGAAACAGGCCCTTTGCGTGGCCTCACGGGTTGATGAGTTCAACCGTGCGCTGGTCGGTGAGGGTGATGGGAATGGTAGGACTGATCGGACATGGA
Source organism: Pseudomonadota bacterium (assembly GCA_039818625.1). Taxonomy (GTDB): domain Bacteria; phylum Pseudomonadota; class Alphaproteobacteria; order Rhizobiales; family JACESI01; genus JBCBTO01. The sequence goes on along the minus strand of JBCBTO010000059.1, from coordinate 3,321 downwards.
TGAACGAGTCCCACGGTCGAGAATTTCGCAGTTCGAAAAGCCTGAGGAGGCCTTCGGAGGGCTCGACGTAGCTGATGTTGCCGAAATCGTGGCCGCATCGTCCGACCTCACATTGATCATTGATAGCAATGGCGTGATCAGCGACACAGCTTTCCCATCTGGTAGTATTTTCGAAGAAGTTGGCAAAAGCTGGATCGGGCAGTCGTGGTCTGAGACTGTCACCGTTGAGAGTCAGCCAAAAATTTCAGCACTCATGAAAGACGTGCACAACGACGACGCGATCAAGTGGCGGCAGGTGAATCACATGACCCAGTCGATCGGTGATATACCGGTCAATTACGCCACTGTCGGCCTCAACGGGTCTGGCAAGCTCATCGCCGTCGGTCGTGACATGCGCACAATCGCTGAAGAACAGCGCAGGTTGATGAACGCGCAACTTGCCATGGAGCGTGCTTATTCATCGCTGCAGACAAGCGAGATGCGCTACCGTCAGATCTTTCAGACCGTTGGTGAGGCGGTCGTGGTCGTCGATAGCCGAACTATGAAAGTTGTGGAGGCCAACGCTGCCGCCATTAGACTTTTTGGCTCGACTGCCAACAAGCTCGAAGGCAAGCGCATCAAGGACCTTTTGCGCGGTGACGAGATGGATGTGGCCGACCTTCTGATTAAGGCTGCTGCAGCCGGGGAGACCGTTGATAACGTAAGGCTGATGGACCGCGACAGCGACTTCGTTTCGCTCAAGGCATCCATGCTGCTTGATGGTCGCGACCGGGTTATTGTTTTGAAGTTCACTTCCCTCATGAGGAAGGATGATGAGCTGGCCCTTCCTGAACATCGCGCCTGCCTTGACGCTGTAAAGCACATGCCCGACGGGTTTGTGATCACCGAAGCCGATGGGCGGGTGATTATGGCGAACCGCGCTTTTCTCGACCTTGTGAAAGTTACGGATGCCGAGCGCCTGTGGGGTGACCGGTTTGATAACTGGTTCGATAGAAGTGGTGTCGATTTCAGTGTTCTGATTTCGAACCTCAAAGAACACGGAGCCGTTCGCCGGTTTGCAACGGCTATGCGCAGTCAGACCGGTTCCGTTGAGAATGTGGAAATTGCTGCGGTTACTGTTTCAGGTGATGATAAATCGGTGCTCGGCTTTATCGTCAGGCCCATGGGTGCTGCGACACGGTCGACATCCATGAGCGATGATCTGTTGCCCTATTCGACTGATCAGCTGGCTGGTCTCGTCGGGCATATGTCATTGAAAGATGTTGTCAGGGAGACGACATCGGTCATCGAACGCTTATGCATCGAGGCTGCTTTGGAACTGACCGGGGACAATCGTGCGTCTGCAGCGCAACTTTTGGGCCTCAGTCGGCAAAGCCTTTACGACAAACTCAATCGCCACGGTTTGGACAAGTAACCCCTGACAATGTCAGTGTTCGTTATTATTGACAGTTTTTTGTGTCAATAATAATGTCGTATCATGTCCGATATCCTTGTAAAACAAGGTTCTCCTCGCGCGCCGGTCACTCCCGTAGTCGGGGAGCACAGGACCTATCCGTCTGTCAGTGCGAGCTTGGAACTTCTGAAACCCATTACGTGGTTTGCGCCCATGTGGGCGTTTTTGTGCGGTGCTGTGTCGAGCGGTGCCGGCTTTGGCGCTCATTGGGTGTTTGTTGCAGTCGGGATCATATTGGCCGGACCTTTGGTCTGCGGGATGAGTCAGGCGGTAAACGACTGGTTTGACCGCCATGTGGACGCGCTCAATGAACCCAATCGCCCCATTCCGTCGGGTCGTATTCCTGGGCGATGGGGGCTTTATATCGCGATCTTCTGGACAGGTGTTTCGCTTGCCGTTGCGGCGACTTTAGGCTCGTGGGTGTTCGGTGCCACCCTCATCGCGTCCGCACTCGCCTGGGCCTATAGCGCGCCGCCATTCCGGTTAAAGGAAAACGGCTGGTGGGGGAATGCCGCGTGCGGGCTTTGCTATGAAGGGCTTGCGTGGTTCACCGGTGCCGCAGCACTTCTCGGCGCATTGCCCAACGGTCAAATCATCGCGCTTGCCGTGCTTTATTCGATCGGCGCACACGGCATCATGACGCTTAATGATTTCAAGGCGATTGACGGTGACCGCCAGATGGGCGTGCGGTCCTTGCCCGTGCAACTTGGCATTCATAACGCGGCGCGGCTTGCGAGCCTCGTTATGGCTTTGCCGCAGGTGGTGGTGATTGCGCTCTTGTGGTCGTTGGGGCTTGGTTTCTACGCTTGGCTCGTGGCTGCCGTTCTTCTCGTCCAACTGGGACTGATGGCGCACTATCTGCTTAATCGGGAAAGTCTTGAACAAAATCCATGGCGGAATGCCGCGCTTTATAATGCGACGGGCACGACCGCCTATGTGATCGGCATGATGGTGGCGGCCTTCGGTTTGCGCTTCCTCGCAACAGGAGGGGCGATATGACATCCCCGCTTACACCGCTTTCATGGTTTGGCATCGTCCGTCTCGGCCTCGTTCAAACGTCGCTCGGGGCCATCGTTGTTTTGATGACGACCACTTTGAACCGGATCATGGTGGTCGAACTCTCGCTCCTCGCCGTTGTGCCGGGGGCATTGGTGGCGCTGCACTATATCGTTCAGATGTCCCGCCCGCGCTGGGGGTATGGCTCCGATGTCGGCGGACGGCGGACGCCGTGGATCATCGGCGGTATGGCTGTTTTGGCGGTTGGCGGGGTGCTTGCGGCGCTTGGCACCGTGTTGATGGCGAGCCAGTTGTGGCTTGGGGCATCGGTTGCTGTGCTTGCGTTCATCCTCGTCGGCATTGGGGTTGGGGCGGCGGGCACCAATCTCCTCGCCCTTCTCGCGACGCATGTTGCTGAACGGCGCAGACCTGCGGCCGCCTCCATTGTTTGGATCATGATGATCGCGGGCTTTGCGGTTACGGCCGGAACGGCAGGTGCCATGCTCGATCCGTTCACTTATCGGCAACTGCTGTTGGTCACAGCCTGTGTGTCATTGATCGCATTTGTCGTGACCGTCATTGCCGTTTGGGGCGTTGAAAAGCGCGTGCCAACGTCGGCTTTAGAGAGGGTTTCCAACACTGAGACGATGAACTTCTCAAAGGTGTTTCAGGAAGTCTGGGCTGAGCCGAAAGCCCGGCAATTCACCATTTTTGTGTTCGTATCGATGCTCGCTTACAGCGCGCAGGATCTTATTCTGGAACCGTTCTCCGGCATCGTTTTCAATTTCACACCGGGCGAATCCACCAAGCTCGGAGGCGTTCAGCATTCGGGCGTTCTTCTCGGCATGATCCTCGTTGCACTTGCTGGCAGT
>JBCBTO010000058.1:0-8908 GCA_039818625.1 Pseudomonadota bacterium | reverse complement strand
ATATTTTGCGCAACATGACAGATCCTACTTCGTTGCTTTTAACGTGATGACTTGGGTTTCGCCGGCTTCGATTGTGATCTCCTGATCAGGATAGCCGTTTTTCGCGGGCCAACCGGTGACAAGATACCGGCCGGGCAAGACGGCAAACGTCTCCCCTGACCGACGCAGGCCGCGGCCTTTGTCGACGAGGTTTCGAATAAACACCCGCTTTGATGCCTCAGGAGCACCGCTTGCATCGAGGTAATTCACCGTCAAAGCACCCGCAGGCACGGTGATGCGCGGTTCCTGCAGCGCCTCACGTGTCACAGTCAGCTCGGTTTCGAAGATGTTGAAGTCGTCGGCCATCGCGAGCATATAAGTTCCAGGCGTCACCAGACCGCCACTGGAGCGGTTCACTTTGTGGATGAGCTCCCCGTTGCGCATGAGTTTGTTCGTCGGCTTGCCGCCCAAGCGCTCGCCTGTTGAGCTTGCGGTGACAAACACGTTCAAGCGCACTTCAAGTTCCGCGTTGAAAGAGATGGTTTTCGCATCCCCGCGCGCGAAGGTCTCCGTCACCACGAGTGGCTTGCTTGTGCCCGCGAGTTTGGAGCGAAACTCATACGTCCCTTCCTGAAGAAAGGCGGAGGCATCGCCTTTGAAAGAGCCGAGTTTCTTGCCGTCCCTGAAAACAGTCACGACGGTCGACCGCAAATCCTCCCCTTCCATGCTGAAAGAAGCTGAGACTTGCGGCGGGGTCGGGGCGATGATCCGGCCGACGGTCCGACCATTGTCTTTGACAGTGAGGTCAACCGCTTGCGGCTCATAGGGTGTGTCGTCAACCGTGCGCACACCGGCGAGAAGACTGTAAGCGCCCGGCTCAGGCGTGTATCGTGCGAAGGTGTCGACATCGAGTACGGCGCCGGTCAAAGACACGAGTTGGCCGACACCGCGTTGGCGCGCGCCGTCCTCGGTTTCAACAACGAGGGCGAAGTCTGGCGGTGCAAGGCGCGCAACTTGATCGCGCGCCTCAATTGTCGCCGCTTCACTTTGCGCCTGATTGCCTTGCTCCCCAACGTTTTGCTGGGCGTTGTTCGGCGCGGGCACCTGCACTGGAGCCGCGGCTTCGGTGATCGCAGCATCAAGGCTGTCGATCAATTCGCCGGTTGAAAACGCATCGCGGTAGGGCGTGCCTGCCGCATCGGAAATGCATTGCATCGCGGCCCGTGCTTTGCCGGTGAGGCCGAGGCCAACCACATGCACCTTGATATCGATGTTCTTTTCACCCCACGCTTTGACGAGTGCGCATGGATCAGCATCGCAGCTTTCAATGCCATCGGAGATGAGGATGATCGAGCCGGAACGGCCGCCAAAATCAGTGAGCGCCTGACGCAGGCTGAGGTCAATCGGTGTGCGCCCGGTGGGGCGGATTTTACTGATCACGCCGAGGAATTGAGCGCCCGCTTCGCCCGCTGCGCTGAAGGGAACCAGCAGCTGGCTATCGCGGCAATCGTTCTTTCGCCGATGGCCGTAAACGCGCAATGCGATCTGCCGCTCCCCCAAGTCGCGGTTGACGATATCGCCGATCGCGGCTCGTGCAGCTTCGTAGCGCCGCGCGCCACCTGGGAGTTCCGTCCACATGGAATTCGAACTGTCGTAGATGATATAAAGGCGTTGCTTCTCGGATTGTGCAGACGCGCCGCAAGCAATGATGCAAATAGCCGCAGTAAGGGCGGCCCCGACCAATTTGGCAATAAACATTTTCAGCCCCGGACTTCAAAATTTCTATAATCTGGGGAAAGTATGCCGTCTGATATCAGATTGATCAAGTTTGACTGAAGACATGCATAGGAACAGTCTCCAAAGCTCTGATACACCAAGTCCGAAAACCGGCAGTTCAGACTCAAGAAGTCTAAAGACGCCCTGATGCGGGCGGTCTTGAACCGCGTTGGATGGATGCGCAGCGCCACGGCGAAGATAAGACAGATCGCTGATCTCCCGATCAATCACCATAATACCAAGCGCTTTGCACCGCTTTGATGAAGGTGCTTAACTTCTTTTGGTCGAGCTTCTCCGTTGTGCGAACACCGGAACAAAGATCCACCCCAAAAGGTTTCACCGTTGCAATTGCGTCTTGAACATTGTCAGCCGTCAAACCCCCGGCGAGAAAGACTGGTAGGGGGCTCGCTTTGACGAAAGCGCGACTGATCGACCAGTCATGCGCGCGACCCGTACCACCAAGCTGAGGCGTGTTTGCACTTGGACGTCCAGAATCCAGAAGGAAGGCGTGCACGTGCGGGGCGTAGCGCGGGATAAGCTGAAGAGCACCTTCATCCTCAACATGGATCACTTGAACTCTGCGAACTGACGGTTGGAGGAGAGCGAGCTTGCGAGCTTCCAGCTCTTCGATATGTGACACGATCTGAACAGTGGTCGGCCTCGTGGTTTCGATGTGCCTTGAAATCGTTTCAGCCGTTTCTTCCGCCGTGAGCAAGAACGAGGCGATTGGAGGCGGTATGAAGTCTGCAATTTCTGAAATTTCGGCATCGCTGATTGGCCCCGGGCCGGATGGCATTTGCGCGACCAAACCCAAGGCATCGGCCCCTGCATCGATGGCCATTTGAGCTTCTGCCCTGGAAGCAATACAGCAAATCTTTATCCTGATGCGCATGGCGAAGTCCTGTTGCTTTCCGTTGTCTAAGTGCCGTTCCAAAAGCCCGTCTGACACGACAACTCTGAGTTCCCCCACCTCAATAGATCAACATTTTTGAGTTTCCGCCGGAATAAAACCAAAGCCCGGCACGTCTTTCCACCGAACGGCAATTCGCGATTGCGTTCAAAACCAGCGGCCAGGGGAGGATAAGATGGCGCTCAATGACGATAAGAAACACTCGGTTCAAGAGTTTTTCTCACATGATCCAGAGACAGCAGACAAAGAATTTTTCGGGCGGGTCGCCAACGCGGACCGGCGCGGATTTTTGAAAAACGCTGGGCTTGCGACGATGATGGCAATGGTTGGCACGGCCATCCCTTTCCATCGCAATATGCCAATTGGCTTTGTACCCGCGGCAATGGCGCAGGAAGATGTGTTGGTCGGCAAGGACGGGTTGACGCTTTTGAATGACCGACCGGTGAACGCCGAAACGCCACCCGAACTGCTGGACGATGCGATCACTCCGACAAGTCGGCATTTCATTCGCAACAACGGCATTCCACCCGAAGATGTGGACCCCGCCACGTGGACATTGACCATCGACGGGTTCGTCGACAAACCCATGACGTTGTCGATCGCAGATTTGCGCGAACAATTTGAAGTCGTGACCATGGCGCTCACACTTGAATGCGGCGGCAATGGACGGGGCTTCTTCAACCCACCGGCGAAGGGCAATCAGTGGACCTATGGCGCCGTTGCGTGCTCGGAATGGACCGGCGTTCGGCTTAAGGACGTCCTTGCAAAGGCAGGTGTGCAGTCGAACGTGGTCTACACCGCCCACTACGGGGCCGACGGACATTTGTCCGGCAACCCGGACAAATTGCCGATCTCGCGCGGCATACCGATCGCGAAGGCGCTGACTGACAACATTCTCATTGCATTTGAGATGAATGGCGATGCCCTCCACCCGATGAACGGTGCACCGTTGCGTCTCGTCGTTCCGGGATGGCCCGCGTCCACGGCGCAGAAATGGCTGACCCGCATTGAACTGCGCGATCAGGTCCATGATGGTCCAAAGATGACCGGTACGGCTTATCGTGTGCCGAGCTATCCGGTGTCAGCGGGACAGGACGTACCGAAGGAAGACTTTGTCATCATCGAGCGCATGCCTGTAAAATCGCTTGTAACGTTTCCCGCGAACGGTGCTGAAACGGGCATCGAGACCGAGGTGCGCGGCCATGCCTGGTCTGGTGACCGTACCGTCAGCAAGGTCGAAGTATCGACAGATTTCGGGGCGACTTGGTCGGATGCCGAACTGGATGATCCGGTCAATGATGGCGCCTGGCAGAACTGGCGGGCAAATGTGGCATTCCCGCAAGCGGGATACTACGAGGTTTGGGCCCGGGCAACTGACAGCGAGGGGGTCATGCAGCCGTTCGCCATAGACTGGAACCCGAAAGGCTATCTCAACAACACCATGCATCGCGTGGGTGTTCGCGCAAGCTAGTCAAACAGGGGCGGCGTCCGCGTCGCCCCATCTTCAAACAATTCGGAGAATAGTCATGCGTTTCGCTCGTCTGCGAACTCTATGCTTTGCCCTGCTCGGATTTGGCCTTGCCACGCCAGCAGTTGCAGATCTCAACGCCGCGCTCGTCGATGCCGATGTCGCCAAAGGTGAACGGATCTTCAAACGATGTGCAGCGTGTCACACCGTCGAAGCGGGAGGCAAACGGAAATCCGGTCCTAACCTTTACGGAACGGTTGGCGGCCCGGTCGCCGCACGTGATGGGTTTAAGTACTCCAAAGCCCTTACGGCTCATGGCGGCGACTGGACGCCGCAGCGACTGAATGCCTTCCTGACAAAACCCAGGGCTGAGGTCAAAGGCACCAAAATGAGTTTTGTGGGACTGAAGAAGGACGCTGATCGCGCCAACCTCATCGTGTATCTGAACTCGTTCTCCGACAACCCAATGGAGTTTGGAGTGACAAAGGCCTCGTCAACCGCAGCGGAGGCTGAAGAGTATGAGTTCGGTATTCTGTTCAACGCACCCGGTGTGGAGACGACGTTTTACGCCTGCACTGCTTGCCATTCGGAGAAGATTGTCGCTCAGCAGGGTCTGACGCGCGACGAATGGGATGAAATGTTGGAGTGGATGGTAGAAGAGCAGGATATGTCCGAGATTGAAGAGCCTGACCGGACTGAAATCCTCGACTACCTTGCCCAGCATTACAACACGGACCGACCGAACTTCCCGCGACCTTTAAACTGAGTTCAGTTTTGACTTGGCGCCGTCATCCCAAGCAAGGGGCGGCGGCGGCTGTCGCGTCGGAAACTTTGGCAACAACAGTGTCGGTCGACTCCCGCAGGGTCGACAACTTCATAAAAGTGACGATGGCCTCGAACCGGTCTTGATCCATACCGCTTGCAACAAGCATGTGACCCACCCCGTCACCTGTCGACCACGCCGCGACTTGCTTGTCGCCGGAGCGCGCGGCGTCGTTTGAGCCAAATGCACCCCGGAAGTAAGAAAGACGGCAACCGTTTCGACCTGCATAATGCGCCACGGTCCCGGCCTCGACCGTGCGAATAGCCACTGGCGTCAAACTCGCACTTGAAAGATCGGGTGCCTCAACCTGTCCTCCAATTGTGACAAGGCGCGTGTCATCAGTGTCAATCGTGTGGCTCTGCTTTGTAAACTCAGTGTGAATATCAAAAGCGGTCGGCTCGTAGAACAATCCTGGTCCGAGAACGGCCGCAAGAGCGAGGCTTGCCGCAACCGCACCGCCTGCCAACCATTTGGCCAAGCGCCAATTGTTGTCGTTGGCTGGTGTTGCGGTTATGTCAGGCGCGACCGTATCGACTGTTGGTCGCAGTCGTCCAAGGCTCGCCGAAACACCAGCAACACGGTTCAACGCCTGTTCGAGCAATGGTTCGCGCGCGATGCGGGCCTCCAGATCAAGACGCTCTTCATGAGATAACTCACCATCGTGATAGGCGTTGATCAATTCCCAGTCTTTTTCGTTCACTTCGTTCATCGTCCGCGTTTCTCAAAAACCTCGTCTGAACCCGACCCATCGACCAAAGCCAGAAGCGCTTTCCTCGCCCGGCTGATCCGGCTCATCACGGTCCCATTCGCAACATTCATCACTTCCGCCGCCTCGACATATTTCAACCCCATGATATCCACAAGGCAAAGCACTTCGCGCATATCCGCAGGCAGCTTTTCAAACGCCATTCTCACCAGAATGTCACGTGCGGCATCTGACGTACCCGCTTCATCAGATAAACGTTTCTCAGCCGCCAAATATTCCCGACGAACACGCCTTTTCCTGAGATCGTCATAGTGCAGATTTCGGATCACCCGGAACATCCACGGGCGCAGTTCTTCCAGAAGCGACGGCCTGTTATCCGTTCTCAAGGCCCGTTCAATCGCGTCCTGAACAAGATCCTCAGCGTCATTGGACGACGAACTGATCGCTGTCGCATAGGCCCGCAATTCCGGGAGCAGTCTTTCGATTTGTGTGAGCGACGCCATGGGCACACAGTGGAGAAAACTGGCTGTCTAGTCAAAATCTCAAATGTCCGTTCGAAGGACAAAAAGGCACCGGATAGGCTGAGATCATTTGTTAAGCAGCAGCCCATGGTCGTTGTAACGTTTCATCAACAGCATTCGCCCAAAACAAATGACAGCCTTTGACGGAATAACGCCGACCCCAGGAAAGGGGACGGCGTCAACAGTGTTTCGTGATCATACCAACACAACATCACGTCGATTGGCTATGATTTGACCAACTTAGCTATCCAATGTCTTCGACATCGGCAGTGCGCGTATCCGACGGCCGGTTGCCGCCATGACGGCGTTTGCGATGGCCGGTCCGATGGATGGAACGCCCGGTTCGCCGACGCCCGTCGGATTGTTGGTCGACGGCACGATGTGAACGTCGACATCGGGCATCTGGTCGATGCGGAGCGGGGTGTAGGTGTCATAGTTGCCTTGCTCGACTTCACCGCCAACCAGCGTGAGTTCTTCCGCAAGGATTGACCCGAGACCGAACCCGGTTCCGCCTTCCATTTGCGCCTTGATCGTGTCCGGGTTGATGGCAATCCCGCAATCAACGGCAACCGTGACCTTGTGGACGATCGGAAGACCGTCTTCCATGGAGATCTCCGCAACATGGGCAACTACTGAAGAAAAGCTTTCGTGGACGGCAAGCCCACGGAAACGTCCCTCGGCGACAGCGTCAGACCAGCGCGCTTTCTCAGCCGCCAGTTTCAAGACCGCTGCATGGCGCGGATGGTCTTTCAAGAGGTCCATCCTGAACTCATACGGGTCACGATTGATCTGAGCCGCGACCTCATCGAGGAAGCTCTCAACCGCATAAGCGGTATGCGTCGATCCAACGGCACGCCACCACAAGACCGGTACTTTCACTTCCGTGGTCGTTAGGCCGACGCGGATGTTCGGGATTCCGTAAGGAAGGTTTGACGCGCCCTCAACGGAGGTTCCGTCAACACCGTTTTGGATCAATCCTTCAAATGGCGTTCCAGATACGATTGACTGCCCGATGATGTGATTGTCCCAGGCGACAAGGTTGCCGCTGTCGTCAACACCCGCTTTGAACGTATGGATGTAGGCAGGTCGATATCTGCCGCCCCGCATGTCGTCCTCGCGCGTCCACTGCACTTTGACGGGCGCTTTAAACCCGATGGCTTTGGCAACCGACACGGCCTCCGCCACCACATCGCCATCTGCCACCGCACGTCTGCCGAAACCGCCGCCCGTCTTCATCACGTGGAGAACAACTTTGTCGGGCGTGATGCCTGCGATTTGAGACGAGATGAACTGATAAAGGTCGGGGATCTGATGCCCGCCCCAGACCTCAAGCGTTCCATCGTCATTCATGCGCGCAACGGCGTTCAACGGTTCAAGCGCCGCATGGGCGAGGAACGGAAACTCATAAGTTGCCTCAATCACTTGATCAGCGGACGTCAACGCGCTTGCCACGTCGCCATCATTGCGGGCAATGGCCTTCGGTTCACTGGCCGTCTGCGCCCGATACTGAGCCATGATCTCGTCGGAACCGCGCTGTTCTGCTTCGGCGTCATCCCATTCCACTTCGAGCAGGTCGCGGCCTTTGATTGCGGCCCACATGTGCTCTGCCACGACCGCGACACCGCGCGGGATTTCGACAACATCCGTGACGCCACGCACTTTCAACGCCTCATCCGCGTTGAAGGACCGCACTTTGGCGCCAAACTTTGGTGGATGCGCGATAACGGCGGTCAGCATGCCGTCGAGCTTCACGTCGATGGTGAACGGATGCGTGCCGTTGGTCTTGGACGCGGTGTCAAAGCGCCGCATCTCTTCTTTGCCGATTTCAGTCCACTCGGAGGCATCCTTCAGAGCCACATTGTGCGGCACGTCCAAGGTTGCGGCTTTTTCAGCCAACTCGCCGAATGTCGCCGACATTCCGGAGCTGTGACTGATCACGCCCTTGGAAACCTCAATCTCGCCCGCCGGAACGTTCCATGTGTCTGCCGCCGCTGCAACAAGCATAGTGCGTGCGACCGCACCTGCCGTGCGATACCGGTCAAACGACGTCACCATGGAGGTCGAGCCGCCCGTTCCTTGCACTGTTCCGCCCCAAACGACATTGCCGTAAAGCTTGGTGTTTCCGAACGCCCCTTTCACATCAATCTGAGCCCAATCGGCGCCAAGCTCTTCGACGACCAGTGTCGCAAGGCCGTGATAGGGGCCTTGTCCCATGTCAAACTGGGAAGACAGGATCGTAACTTTGTTGTCCGGCGTGATGTGAATATAGCCCGTCAGCGGGTTGGCGATGCTGACATCCGGTGTTGCAGCGTCGGAAGCAGCATGCGCCGGGAGCGCGCGCAAACCGACCATGAGACCACCGGCGACGGCAGCGCTACCGAAGAGGAAATTCCGGCGGTTGGTTTCAACCGGGGAAGCTTGAAGTTTCGAAATAACTCTGTTCAACATGACCTTAAGCCTCCAGGCGTTTCGCGGCTTCGTGGATGCCGGCGCGAATGCGGTGGTAAGTCGCACATCTGCAAAGATTGCCGGACATTGAATCGTTGATGTCTTCGTCAGTCGGCTTCGGCGTTTCACTCAAAAGCGCAACGGCGGCCATGATCTGGCCTGACTGGCAATAGCCACATTGCGGTACGTCAAGTTCAGTCCAGACCTCTTGAACTGTCCGCGCGACATTTCCGTCGACCCCTTCGATGGTAGTGATGGACGTGTCAACGGCGTCGGC
>JBCBTO010000057.1:0-8947 GCA_039818625.1 Pseudomonadota bacterium | reverse complement strand
TGCGACTTGCCTTTGGCGCGATGGGGCCGATGCCTCTCAGAGCGACAAATACTGAACAGGCTTTCGAGGGCGGGTCGTTGGATGAGGCAACGGTCAGCCGTGCCGTTGAGGCTTTGTCGCGCGATTTGCAACCTTTTGATGATGCGATTGCGAGCGGCTGGTATCGGCGGGAGGTCGCTTCCGTCCACCTCAAGCGCCTGCTGCTTGAAAGGGGTGTATGAGCATGGCCAAAACTCCGATCCAGTTCACGCTCAACGGCTCTTCAACGGCGGTCTTCGTCGATGGTGGTGCCAATCTCCTCGACACACTTCGCCGTGGTGTGGGCGACCTGACACCCAAGTACGGTTGCGGGCAGGGAACATGCGGCACGTGCACCGTACTCATCGACGGGGAGCCGCATTTGAGCTGCCTCACACTTGCCGAGACCGTCCAAGGGCGGTCCATCGAGACGACGGCGGGCTTGGCGGATGGCCCTGACCTTCATCCGCTTCAAAAGGAATTCATGGAAGGCTTTGCTGCCCAATGCGGCTATTGCACGCCGGGCATGTTGATGGCCGCGAAGGCGCTTCTCGATAAAAACCCGAACCCCAGCCGTGATGAGGTCGTTGAGGCGATCTCCGGTAATATCTGCCGGTGTACGGGCTACGAGGCGATCATCAATGCGATCTTGAAGGCTGCGGGCCAGCGTCACGGGAGGGCTGTCTGATGTCGTCCATCGAATTGCGTAAAGAGCTTTTCGCCGATGAGCGTGACGATACGCTGCGGGAGATCGGCAAACCCACCGCGCGGCAGGACATCCTCGGTCATGTGACTGGTCGTTCGCCGTTTTTCGATGATCATCTCTTCGACGGCCTGTTGCATTTGAAGTGTGTGCGCTCACCCCATCACCACGCGCGCATTCGCTCAATTGATACGAGCGCGGCGGAGCGGATGCCGGGCGTCAAGCGCGTCATTCGCCCGGAAGATGTGCCGCATAACATCAACACGCTTCTTGCGCTCATCAATTTCGGCCGGGATGATGAGGCGCTTTTGCAAGGCAAGAAGGTCGCCTATGTGGGCGAGGCGGTCGTTGCCATCATCGCCGAAACAGAGCTGCAGGCGCGACGTGCGGTTGAAAAGGTGCGGGTCGACTATGAGGTTTTGCCCCATGTGCTCGACAGCGAAGACGCACTCAAGCCGGGCGCACCTGTCGTCAATGATGTCTATCCGAACAACACGTTCGACTACCACGAGCTTTATGATCATCAGAAGCTTCGTTTCGGCGACACGGAGAAAGCGTTCCAGTCTGCGGATCGCATTGTCGATGGGCGCTATCAGCTGTCGCCGATTGAGCAGGCACCGACGGAAACATGCGGCGCGATTGCTGCACTAGAAACGAACGACCGCTATGTCTGTTACACGTCGACCCAGGCGCTTTTCTTCTCGCTCGGCACGACGGCGAAACTCCTCAATATGCCTTCGTCCCGGCTTCACTTTGTCGGCGGCACGGTGGGCGGCGGCTTCGGTGGCAAGGTCGATAGCTTGCATGAGCCGCTTGCCGTCCTCGGGGCGCATTTGACCGGTGCGCCGGTCAAGTATTGCTATGATCGCCACGAGGAAATGCAGGTTGGTGCGCCGCGCGGGGCGGAGCGGTGGTATCTGCGCGACGCGGTCATGAATGACGGGCGCATCGTTGGGCGCGAATTCACCGGGCTTTTCGATGCGGGCGCATACTCGCGGCTCAGCCCCTATGCGATTGTGAAAGCGACGGGGCATTTGCCGGGGCCCTATTCGATTACGAATGTCGCGTCGAATGTCTTTTGTGTTTACACGAACCGCACACCCGCGACGGCCATGCGGGGCTTTGGGATCACGGCCGTTGATTTCGCGATTGAAGCCCATATGGACAAGGTTGCGACCGAACTTGGCATGAACCCGATTGAGCTTCGCATCATCAATGCCTATCGTGATGGGGATATGAAAGCCCACCGTCGGGTGGCGAAGAACACGGCGCTTATTGAATGTTGCCAGGTGGCTGCGGAAAAGGCGGGTGTGCGGCTTAGTCCCGAGTTGCTGGCGCAATCGAGTCTGCACGGCGGCGATACTGAGCGGTCCCATATTCCGGAGACGGCGACGGATGATGTGGGCAAGATTGGCGAACGCCGAGGTGGTGCCGCGATATCCATCCACCCCGGTGAAGCGGGTGGATCGAAGGGGAGGGTCACGGCTGGTACCCGTGGTGAAGCGATTTACGAGGCCCCGCCGCAAGACAGCGACATGGTGATCGACCCGTCGCGGACGGGCTATCGTGGTCCGACATCTAAAGAGCAAGTGACGCCTGCGCCGACGCCGGTCGCGCAACCGATTGCGCCACAATCAACGCCTGTGCCTCCTGTTGAACGCTCCGCTCAACCGGCCCCGGCGCCGCAGTCGGCTTCTGTTCCACCGCCCGAGGCTGAGCCTTACAAGCCGGAGACACCGTTCAATCGCGGCGTCAAGAAGCCCGGCGTGTCGCGCTTTATTTCCGGCTCAAGGAGGCGCTGACCATGACGATCCACAAGGGACGCGGCTTCGCCTGCATCAATTATCCAATCGGTATGAATCTCGGTGGCGATCCGAGCCAGGCGCTTGTTCATTCAACGCCAGACGGCAAGTTCAAAGTGTCCCTCAGCTCTATTGATCTCGGGCAGGGCATGAAATCCGTCACACGGCAGATCGCGTCGGAGACACTCGGTGTGCCGGTCGAAGATGTCTATGTCGATACCGCAGACAGCGATACCGGACCACATTGCATGGGGTCATTCGCTTCACGCGGGACGCATAGGGTTGGGAACGCCGTTATCCGGGCCGCAACCGAGGCGCGCAAGGCGCTTTTGGAGGCGGCGGCGGAAGAACTCGAAGTGAACGCGTCTGATCTCGATACGGATGGGACGGGCAACATCCATGTCAAAGGCGCGCCGAGCCGGTCGATCTCCGTTGCTGAGACCGCGATTGCAGCGCAGTTCAAGCAGGGGCGGACGCTTTCCGGGCGCGGAATTTTCCTGATCCCGACGTCCGACGTGGATGCTGATACCGGCGAGATGACGCCCGTATCCTGCTTTGCTCATGCCGCCGTCGTTGTTGACGTTTCCGTTGATGATGAGACTGGAGAGGTGGAGGTGACCGGTATCAACTCCGCCTATGAGGTTGGGCGTGCGCTTAACCCGAAGCTTGTCGAACAGCAATTGATGGGCGGGGCGTGGATGGGTGTTTCCCATGCGCTTTATGAGACAACGGAGCCTTACTATCCAAGCCGGGAGCACGGACCATCCGATTTTAACGACTATCTGATGCCGGGGCCGGGGGAGACCATTCCGCATAACATCGCCGTTTTGGAGCGACCAGCAGAGGATGCGCCCTTTGGAGGCAAGGGGCCTGGCGAGATGTGCGCCAATCCGCTTTTGCCCGCGATTGCCAACGGGGTTTTTGATGCTGTAGGTGTGCGCTGCGATGAACTTCCGATCACGCCCGAAAAGGTTCTGCGCGGCATTCAGGCAAATGGCGGGGCAAAGCCGCAAGGGCGGCTGAACTCCTGATGGCGGTGAGGGGCACCATAGCGGGCATCGATAGCCCGGCGGCGTTGCGAGAGGCCCTGATCGGCGCGCAATATCTGGCCGACGATGGGCTTGCGACAGCGGCATATCTCGCGCTCGCCCTCGGCAAGCCGTTGCTTCTCGAAGGTGCGCCCGGCGTCGGCAAAACGGAGGCGGCGAAGGCCATCGGCTCCATTCTCGCACGGTCTGTCATCCGTCTTCAGTGCTATGAGGGGATTGACGCCGCCGGCGCGCTCTATGAATGGAATTATCCGCGCCAAATGCTCGCGATCCGTCAGGCGGGCGATGACTATGTCAACATCTATGCCGATGATTTCCTGCTTGAGCGCCCGCTCCTCGGGGTCATCAAATCACCGGCTGACAACGTTCTCTTGATTGACGAGATCGACAGGGCGGATCAGGAATTCGAGGCGCTTCTGCTCGAATTTTTATCCGATTTTCAAATTTCCATTCCCGAGACGGGGACGGTGAAAGCGACGCAAAGGCCCGTCGTCGTACTCACATCCAACCGGACGCGCGATCTTCATGAGGCGCTGCGACGGCGCTGTGTTTATCATTGGATCGACTATCCAGATGCGATGTTAGAGGCTGAGATCGTGATGGCGCGGGCAAGTTCCGTCGCGCGCCAGACGGCGGATGCGGTTGTGGCTGCTGTCGGCCAGCTTCGTGGCGAACCGCTTGTCAAGCCGCCAGGTGTCGCCGAGACAGTTGAGTGGGCAGAGGCGGCGACGCTTCTCCATAGCCAAGGCAATCCGTGGCCGGAAGCGTTCAAACGGTCCTTCGGTGTTGCGCTGAAAGATCAAGACGATCTCGCCTATATTGCACCCCGGCTTGATGCTGTCATCGGCGGAGTGGCAGCATGATCCCAAAAGCCTCCAAAACCTTTGTCGATTTTGCGGGCCTCCTGCGGGCTTATGGTTTTGCCGTCTCGCCGGACCAGACCATTGGCTTTATTGAGGCGGTGGGCCTGCTCGGACCCCGGTCGATGGAGGATATTCGCGCATCGGCTCTTGCGATGTTTGCGATTGCGAAGGATCGCGAAGATGAGTTTGACGCGCTCTTTCGAACATTTTTCTACGGTCAAACGCTCGCACCGCCTGTGGAAGGCGACGAGGAGGACGACGTTGAAGCCCATGAGCCGGGCATGGAGACCCTTGATGTTCCCGTTGAAGAGGATGAAGACGATCCGGGTGACACGGCGAGCGGGGCTGAAATCCTTTCGCAGCGCGCCTTTGCCCGCGAGGACGAGGCGCTTGTCAGTCTGAAAGATTTCGGACGTCGCGCGGAGCGGATGCTCCCACGCCGAACATCCTATCGCTTTTTGTCGTCGAACAAGGGGCGACGGCTCAATATGCGGCAGGTTTTGAAAGCTGCGAGCCGTACCGATGGCGATGCGATTCTTCTCCCCATGCTCGACCGCAAGCAAAAGCAGCGCAAAATCCTTCTTCTCGTTGACGTGTCCGGATCGATGCGCGACCAATCAGAAGGTTACCTGCGTTTTGCCCACGCGCTCGCGCAATCCGCGCAGTCCTTCGAGTGTTTCACGCTTGGCACGCGCCTTACGCGCATCACCGCGAGCCTGAAGCCGAAGGATCGCGATCAGGCGCTTTCGCGCGTTACGGCTGCGGTTGCTGATTTCGACGGCGGGACGCGGATTGGCGATGCGCTGTCGGCCTATTTGAATGTGCCGCGCTTTGCAGGGTATGCGCGCGGGGCGCTCGTTCTCATTCTGTCTGACGGTCTGGAACGGGGTGATCCAACGCAGATGATCGACGCGGTCGCGCGTTTCAGCCGCATGGCGTGGCGGCTGCACTGGTTGAGCCCGCTCGCGGGTGATGATGATTTTGCGCCCCAGACTGAGGCGCTGAGCGCGGTTCTGCCGAAGCTCGACAGTCTTTCAGGTGCGCGGACCATCGAGGCCGTCTGCCACCATGTGCTCAACGTTGCGAGGGCCGCATGATTGACGCGCATCATCACATCTGGCTCCAGAAAGACTTGCCCTGGCTCCTCGGGCCGGAGCAACCGCGCATCTTCGGGCCTTATGAAGCGATCAAGCGGGATTACACGATCGAAGAGTTTCTCGCGGATATTGCCAAGACTAGAATTGAGAAATCCGTCTATGTGCAGGCGAACTGGGCGCCGAACTGGTTTGAAGATGAAGTCGCTTGGGTTCAATCGATCGCCGATCATTACGGCTGGCCGCATGCGATTGTGGGCTATGCCGATTTCACGAGGGGGGATGTTCGCCGACAGCTCGACAAGCTTGAAAAATATCCGCTGATGCGCGGGGTCAGACAGCAATTCCATTGGCATGAAAACCCGCTTTATCGCTTCGCCAAACGAAATGACCTTGCCCGCGATCCTGTCGTGCAGGCGAATGTTGCGCATCTTGCGGACTATGGATGGACGTTCGATCTGCAGCTCTTTACCGGCCAGATGCAACACGGTGTGGCGCTTGCGAATGCCTGCCCAGATGTGACGTTCATTTTGCAACACGCCGGTATGCTCGAAGACACGAGCGAGGCGGGCGTGAAGGCCTGGAAAAAGGGCATGAAGGCGCTCGCCTCCTGTGACAACGTTGTGACCAAGCTTTCGGCATTTGGCACGTTCACGCACAAGAACAAGCCCGCGTTCATCGCGCAGATGATCAAGGATACTGTCGCGATCTTTGGTGCCGAGCGCTGCATGTTTGGCTCGAACTTTCCAATCGAAAAGATCTGGACGAACTACCGCGCGCTTTTCAAGGCGTTTCAGGACGGAGCGGGCACGCTTTCGAAAGCGCGTCAGAAAGCGATTTTTCACGATACGGCTGCGCGGGTCTATCGGATTTGAATTTCAAGGATTTCGGGGTGACCCGGAGGTGGATACGCGGGCATGCGCTCGGACAATAAAAGGAGACAATCATGGCTTTGACCATCCACGTTCTCGACTACGGGGACATCGAACTTGAGACATCGTTTCTCGTGCTCGGTCACGAATGTGGTCGGGTGCGGCGCGTTCCGGTTTATGGGTTCCTCATAACGGGTGGGGAGTATCCGGTGCTTGTCGACACCGGCTATCGCGACAATGCGATCATGGAAAGTCTTGGCATGCGGGGGCTCCAGTTCCACGACAACATGATCGAAAATCAACTCGCGAAGCACGGCCTCAAGCTCGGCGATATCCGGTACGTCCTGCACACGCATCTGCACATCGATCACGCGGGCAAAGACGATCTTTTCCCTATGAACACCACGGTGGTCATCAATCGGAAGGAAATGGAGTTCTCCGTTTCTGGCATTATGTATCCGCAATATCCGAAGCCGGACATCATGCACCTTGTCGAACGCATTTATGAGCCGGAGGCGATGCGCTTCCTCGATCTTGAAATCACCGGCGCGGAAGAGATCATCCCCGGTGTTTGGTGCGAGGCGGCGGGTGCGCATACTGAGGGTTCCATGAATGTGATGGTCGAGACTGCCGAAGGTCTCGCCTGTATCTGTGGCGATGTGATCTACGATTTCAACGATCAGATTGTGAACCACGTGCGCGTCAACAATCACATGGAACCGCAGGTGACCGGTAACCACGCCGGCTCCAAACGGGGCGAGAAAGGCGCGGTCAAGAAGCTTCTCAACAACTACACCTTCTTGCTGCCGGTCCATGACAGACCCGCGAAGATTGAAAATCAGGCGGTCGTCGGTCGCCTCGGCATGACAGTGCCGGGTCCGATGACAGAGACTTTGCCGAAGCGCGACTGGTTCCCGGTTTAAGGGCTTATTCTCGGGTGAAAGGAGAAGGCGATGGGACAGGTCGTCGTTGATCGCAAATTTCTCGAGCTGATCGATGAGTTCGAGCCGGTGCGTCAGGTCGGGACGGGTTTCATCTTCACAGAGGGGCCGATCTGGCATCCGAGCGAGCGGCGTCTTCTGTTCTCCGATATGCCTGGCGATGTGCGGCGGGAATGGACGGCGGACGGCGGCGTGAAGGAGGTCATGCGACCGTCCAACAAGGGCAATGGCATGACTTATGACGCCGATCTCAACCTGCTCGTGTGCGAGCATGCGACGAGCTCGGTCGCGCGGTTCTCGCCAACTGGCGAGCGCACGGTGCTCGCCTCGCATTATCAGGGCAAAGAGCTGAACTCGCCGAATGATATCGTCGTCAAGTCGGACGGGACGATCTATTTCACCGATCCGACTTATGGTCGCATGGAGCATTTCGGCGTGCCGCGTCCATTGGAGCAGGGGTTTCAGGGTGTTTATATGCTGCTGCCGAACCACAAGCCGGGTGATGAGGCGGTTCTCGTCTCCGATCGCTATATGTTCACCCAGCCGAACGGCCTGACCTTCAGCCCGTGTGAGCGGTGGATGTGGGTGAACGACACCGAACAAGCGAATATCCGCATGTTCGATGTCGCGCCCAACGGAATGCTGATCAACGGACGTGTTTTCGCATCCGGCATCAAGGACGCGTTGAAGCCCGGGCTTCCCGACGGGATGAAAGCTGACATCAATGGCAATGTTTGGGTGACCGCACCCGGCGGGGTCTGGGTTTACGACTTCCACGGGATGCTGATCGGCAAGATCACGGTGCCGGAGATGGTCGCAAACCTTCACTGGGGCGGGGATGACTGGCGCACGCTTTTCATGTGTTCCTGCACATCGGTCTACTCGGTGAAAACGAAGGTCGCCCCGCGCAATGAGCCGTTTATGACGCCTCGCGCAGCGGTTGCCGCCTCACCCGTGCAGGCGAACTCCTCCGCCCCAGCACCATCAACGGCAGCGCCGCTTTCAAACGGCATCGATCCGAAGCGCACCGCGCTCATCATTCAGGACTTGCAGAACGATGTGATGATGGATGGTGGGGCATTTGCCGCAACGGGTTCGCCTGAGCATGCCAAGGAGCAGAATGTGGTTGCGAATGCCATGCGTCTCGCGGAGGCCTGTCGCAAGCTCGATATTCCCGTTCTTCATGTTTGGATGGTGTGTGAGCCGGGGCATCCAGCCATGGCAGAGTATGCGCCGCTCTTTCAAGGTTTAAAAGGTGAAAATGCGCTTGTGCGTGGCACGTGGGGTGTTGCGCCCGTACCTGGCCTTGAGCCGAAAGAGGGCGATCTCGTCGTCGAGA
Source organism: Pseudomonadota bacterium (assembly GCA_039818625.1). Classification (GTDB taxonomy): domain Bacteria; phylum Pseudomonadota; class Alphaproteobacteria; order Rhizobiales; family JACESI01; genus JBCBTO01. The sequence continues at coordinate 266 of JBCBTO010000057.1, read as the reverse complement.
AGCGCTCGATGAGCGCTTGGGAGACGAGCCGCCTCGATGCCTATCTCAGCCATCTCGGCGTCAACACGATCATCAACACGGGCTCGTGGACGAATATGAGTGTTGAGCACACGGCGCGCACGGGCGCGGACAAGGGGTATCGCATGATTGTGCCGGAAGATGCGTGTTCGACCATGAATGCCGATTGGCATCGCGCGTCCATCGAATACGGTATGAGCAATGTGGCTGAGATCACGAATGTCGATGGTGTGCTCTCTCAATTGGAC
>JBCBTO010000056.1:0-8975 GCA_039818625.1 Pseudomonadota bacterium | reverse complement strand
ATTGAAAACGGGCGATGATCGGTATGCGTTTTTTCATCTTTAAAGACACCCTCACGTTTTTGAACTTGACAGCGCTTTTTAAAAAACTCCTGATTGTTGCAACGGCAGATTTCGTGATTCTCAGCGTGCCGCTCGTCCGCGTTGATGAGCTTAAGCTCGGATACGACATGGCCTTCGCGGAAGATGACGACGATGATGATGATGATGATGATGATGATGATGATGATGACGACGATGATGATGACGATGACGACGGTGGCTTTTCATCGATCGGGAGTTTCCCAAGCGGCCGCGCAAAAACACGACCGGCCAGAAGCCGCGGCACGCAACGCGCAACCGTTCAACTTCAACGCCAAAGACAAGTTCCAAATGAGATTGTCGCCCTTGGCCTGAATGAGGCCAATCTCTCGGTTCTCACAGCACTGGGTTATGGGATCGTTGAACAAACTGCAGTCAACTTGAATACATCGCAGGCTGTCCGCCTGAGCGTTCCGAGTGGAACCGGGCTTGAGGAAGCCCGAACTGCGGTCAGAGCCCTCAACCCCGCAGCCATTGCGGATTTTAATCATTTTTATCGAACCGGTCAGGGTGACAGCGCTGCTGATGCAAACGGCGAAGACGATCAAATTGAGCCAGCGGCTCTCATCCCTGAATGCGATGGGCCCGGCTGTGCAGCTCCCCGATTAATTGCCTGGCCCGGGAACACGGAACTGAGACCCTTGTGCTCAGCCGATATTCGCATCGGGCTCATCGATACCGGCATCAATATCGAACACAGCACCTTCGAGCGGAAAAATTTGGAAGTGTTCAAGCTTTCAGAGACGGACCAGAACCCGTCGGCTAAGAAACATGGAACAGCCGTCGCGGCCCTCTTGCTCGGAGACCGGGAAAGCCGGAGCCCGGGCCTTCTTCCAAATGCAACGCTTGTTGCCGTCGATGCGTTTCACACCGGAAGCAGCAATGATGAACGAAGCGATGTCTTCAGCCTTGTCAAAGCGCTCGACCTTATTGCTGCGCGCAATGTCTCCGTCATCAATTTAAGCTTGAGCGGGCCTGAAAACGTGCTTCTGGCAGATATGGTTGAGCGTCTTGCCGCGCAAAACATCATTTTGATCGCCGCCGCGGGCAATGGCGGGCCGCGGTCGAAACCGGTTTATCCCGCAGCCTATCCAAATGTGATTGCAGTTACCGCCATTGACAGAAATAAACGGATTTACCGCCGGGCAGCACGCGGCGCGCACATCGATTTCGCCGCTCCCGGCGTTCAGGTCTGGACGGCGGCTTCCATTCGCGGTGCCAGGACCAAGACCGGCACATCTTTCGCAACACCCTTCGTGACCGCATCCGTTGCGCTTGTCCAAAAAGGGCTCAACCTGCAAACTCACGATGAGGTCCTTGGCGCGCTCGCAAGCCGCGCCCTTGATCTCGGCGACCCTGGCAAGGACCCGGTTTTCGGTTATGGCCTTGTTCAGGCACAGGGGATTTGCGCCAATGGCTAGGCTTGCCCAAATGTTGGTCGTGATTACTTTCCTGGTCTCGCTGCTTGTTCCGCTTTTCGGCGAAGCGGCGGGGGCTTCAAGTCTCAGCCATTCCGAAAAGAAGCAAATCGACCGCGCAATCCATCTCTCAGCGGCCTATTTGTCCGCCCAGATGAAGCCCGACGGCAGCTTTCACTATCGCCGCCATGTCGATCGGAGCGTCAAACTTAAAAAGCGCTACAACATGCTGCGCCATGCCGGCACCATTTACGCCTTGGCGGATTATGCGAGCCGCTTCAAAGACGAGCGGCTTTCCCGTGAGATCGGACGGGCCGTTGATTATTTGCGCAAAGCGTCATTGGCACCGGTCGGCGACAGCAACGAAATACTGGCTGTCTGGTCCGATCCCACAATCACAGGCAGCCGTAAGCCGCTGACTGCCAAACTGGGAGGCGCAGGGCTTGCGCTTGTCGCAATGATTGCGTGCCGAAAAGTCAATTGCACGGCAATCCCCGACGAAGAGCTTCGCAGACTCGGACGCTTCATTCTATTCATGCAGCGTGACGACGGCAGCATTTACTCAAAATACACGCCATCTGAAGGCGGGAAACGCGGGGACTGGGTTTCGCTTTATTATCCCGGAGAGGCGGCGCTCGGCCTCGTCATGCTTTTTGAGATCACCGGCGAGAAGAAATGGTTTGAGGGCGGATATCGCGCACTCCTCAGCCTTTCGCAAGAGCGCCGGTTTTCCGGCATCGTCCCGGCAGATCACTGGGCCTTGCTCGCGACGGAAAAAATCTGGCCTCACATCTCGCCGGAAGAACGGGTCCCGCTCGCCCTTCATGCAAGGCAGATCGTCCAGCATATTTTGTCGGAACAGGTTACAAGCGATGATCCCGCTTTCGATGGCGGCTTTGCGCCTGATGGACGCACCACTCCAACGGCCACCCGGCTTGAGGGGCTTCTTGCAGCTCGTACAGTCTTTGCCGAAGACGAAAAACTGCGGCGCGACATTGAAAATGCCGCAATGATGGGCGTGGATTTTTTGATATCCGCCCAGATTGATCAAGGTCCCCTGGCTGGCGGTATGCCGCGCGGGACGCGTAAGATCGAGAATCCGCAAAACCGGCGTGAAGAAGCCTTCAACCGACGTGTGGGTGAGGTGCGGATCGACTATGTCCAGCACCTGCTTAGCGCGCTCATGCAGATGAAGTCCGCGCTTGGACTGGCAGGGAAAGGCGACACATAGAGCTTTGATCTTCGTCCGTGCCGTAGTCCAACTTTATGTCGCTGAAAATGAAGGATCTACAATGTCAGCTCAGGCCACCCTGCCGTCAACATGACGACCTCAAGCTGCTTAAATTTCAATCCCCTTGGAGAGGTCTAGAGCGTCTTCCAATCCGATCAGTGTCACCCACTCTTTTACGAGACGCTCATACTGCCGGGTTGAAATGCGATCAGGTTCATGGAACCGGCCCGGCCAAAGATGTTCAGAAGCAATCATCGTAGGATGGTCGATCCATTCGGCCAATGATTTTCGTGTGCATTCTGTCATCTCAAATTGAACTGGCTTGCTCGTCTTGCTTTGCAGGACTGAAGTGCGTTCTTGAATGCGACCAGCGGAATAGACATCCGCAACTTTCAAGCGGTCAAGATCACAACCGCGCGGCTTGCTGTCGACTGCCATGTTGAACAGGCCTAGGTCTCGTGTGCTCCCGGCCAATTCCAGTCGAACTCTCACCGCCCAAACATGTTTCGGCAAGAGAGGGCGCTTTTGCCCAACGATATGTCCCTTATTCCAGGCCCGCTTCTTTTCGATGATTGCCGGTAGGTTTCGAGAGTACATGCTCTTTCCTCCAAACCATCCCTCCACGCTGCACCATCAACGGATTGCCGACATTGAAAAATATACAATGATGGGTATTTAACGGCGGGAGCGAGCCCTCTTGCGAATGCTGCGACACAAGTGAATGGCCGCTTGGATGCCTAGAGTCCTATTGTGTCGTTCGGCGCAAGCGCGTTTAGCATAAATGCACAGTGTGTGCTTACCAGGTCCTCAGCAAGCTGGCTGGCAGCTGCAGGTGAGCTTGCAAGATCGGACAATCCGTGGATCGACGTCCATGCAAAGAACTGCGCTGATCGGTCCGGGGTTCGGATCAGTCCAAATTGCGCCAGTTCCTGTAAGCTCTTTCCCAACCAATCGTAGGTGGATGGCCTGTTAGACTCCGATTGAGGAACCAATCCGTAAGGGCCAAACATGAGCCGCCACAGGTTTGTGTGGTCTTGAGAAAACCTGAGATAGGCAGTGGCCAGGCCGGTAAATCGGTTGCGCGCCTCGGCTCGGTCCTTAGCTCTGCTGTTGAAGGGTAAAGTGGCCTCGAATTGATCTGCCAACATATCAAAACCTCTTTGCGCGACTGTCTGCAGCAGACTATCGCGATCATTGAAATGACGATAGGCGGCTCCTGTCGATACGCCAAGATCTCGAGATGCCTTACGCAATGACAGCTCTTCCAGGGCTCCGTCTCGGGCTGCTTTGAGAGCGTAGTCAATCAAGGCCTGCTTTAGATTGCCATGATGATGCTGGGAGGGCTCTTTTGTTTCAATCATGATCTCTTTGTAAGCAGTGTTTACTTTTGATGCAAGATGCATTAAGTAAGCATCGCATACTTATGCGGCTTATCATGAACGCAATGACAGACATCATCACCGAAAACGAAACCGGACACTTCGTTCAGACACCGCTTGGACGGGTCCATGTGGCTGAACGCGGGGGCGGTGAACAAACCATTGTTCTCTGGCCGTCGATCTTCAAAGATCACCGCATCTATGATGCGCTAACCGATACGCTCGGAGATTGCTATCGCTTCCTGTTAATTGATGGACCGGCACATGGCTTGAGTGACGGACCTCAAGAAGAGTTTTCGATGAAAGAATGCGGTGACGTTATCCTGAAGGTCTTAGATTATTTCAAACTAGAAGAGGCAGTTATCGGAGGTACATCCTGGGGCGGTCTTGCAGCGGCAGAAGCGGCACTGACCGCACCGGAGCGGATCAAGTCGCTCATCTTGATGAACACGCCAATGGAGATCGATGGAGCAAGCCCCAGTCTCTCCGCCAGAATGATAGCAATGGGTGCGCGTTGGTCAGGCAGGCGAAAATTTTTTCAAAACGGTGTCGCGAAGAGCTTCTTTTCAGAAGGCGCGTTGCAGACCAACGCGAAATATAAGCACCACTTCCACGATATGCTGACTTTAGCTGACCCAAAGAAACTCGCAACAGCTGTCCGATCGGTTATCCTGCGCGGCACACCGCTAATCCGGCGTATGGCGGATCTCGCCATTCCAGTCCTTGTCATCGCTGGTAAAGACGATGAAATGTATCCGATTAAAGTCCAAGCGAAGGCAGCGCTCCGCGCTCCAAAAGGTCATTTTGCTCCTGTAGACGGAAAGCATATTTCGGTTGTCGAGTGTCCTCAGACCGTGGCCTCGTTAATGAAACAGTTCTTGAATCAGGATACTCCCCAATGACATTCCTTATTCTTGGCGCAACCGGCCTTCAAGGCGGTGCAATGGCATGCGAGCTGTTGAACCGGGGTCAGCGCGTTCGCGCACTCACGCGCAATGCAGTTTCTGCAAAGCATAAGCATTAGCTGATTTTCGTCGTTTGGTTCTTGAGTTTGCAGAGTAGCTGGCTTGGCACAACGAAGTGAATTTTGCGTTTGTAGCCGAGGAACTTCGCTCGGTTCGCCCCGTGACAACAAATTTCAGTCGCTTCCTAACCACTTGGAAAATCACAGGTATGTAACTTGGCGATCGGGCCAGGTTCTCGGAGCCGGACCTTGGTTCTGAGAAAGTGAATACCCGTTTTGTCCCCATACCTGACCCAGCCGCCAAAACCAAAAACCCCGGCCGTAGGGGCGACCGGGGTGAAGTTTCGGGAGGGAGAGTTTCTCCTTAGTTGAGGTAAGCAATCACCCTGATTCTCTTCGGTCCCGGCCTTGAGCCGAGACCTCGAACACCAAGCCCGAAAGAATGAGGTCCCGGCTCAAGGCCGGGACCGGTACCATTTTCCAGGGTTGATGTGCTTACCCCAAACCACCCTGCCAGAAGGGTAAAATCAGGAGATCAACCCGACTTAGTTGACGGTTTCACCCTCGATTTGTTTCGAGGGGTCCGGCGCGCTCGTGCCGATCGCGATCTTGCGCGGTTTCATGGCTTCAGGGAGTTCGCGGACGAGGTCAATGTGTAACAGGCCGTGTTCGAGCTTGGCGTCCACCACCTGAACGTGATCTGCGAGTTGGAAGCGGCGCTCAAATGTGCGGCCCGCGATGCCGCGATGGAGCACTTCGACATTCTCGCGCTTGTCTTCGGATTTGCCGCCTTTGACGGTCAGGACCGTGTCCTTGACCTCAATGTCGATATCGCTTTCGGCAAAGCCTGCAACGGCCATCGTAATGCGGTAGGCGTCGTCGCTCGTGCGCTCGATGTTGTAAGGGGGGTAGGCGTTCGTCGTCGTCTCGGTTGTCAGCGTGTCGAGGATCGAAAAGAGGCGATCAAACCCAACGGACGAACGGTAAAGGGGGGTGTAATCAACGTGACGCATGGTCAAGTCCTTTCATAAAGCAACTTTTGTTTTTGAAAGCTCTGGAGCGTCCATTTGTGGCCCGCCTGGCAGCTTTCACAGCCCCGTCTGGCGACTGCAAATTTTATTTGGTGCGCGTGCTGAGACTTTTCAAGTGTCACTTTTTCATCTCGTAACTTATTGAAATATATGGGATATGAAAGAAATCTTGATCATGAACCCTTTCTGAACATCAGATTTTGACGGGGTTCAGAGCCGGTTTGGCATTCTCTCATCATCGATCAACGGCCCGACGAAAAGTCTCTGGCCCAAAAGAACGGAATTGGATGATGTTTAAAAAACTCGTACTCGCAGCCGGCGTTCTTGGAGCGACCCTGGCTTTTCAAGCACCCGCACAAGCAGAGTGGCGCGTCGGCGTTCACTTCGGTGGCCCAAGCTACAGTGACCATGCGCATTATGGGAAGCGTGCGGTGAAGGTTCACAAGAAACACCACAAAGGCCATCGCCATTACAGCCGCCTCACCAATCGTGAGCTTCGCTATCTGATGCGCGAACGCGGTTTCCACCGCATCCGGTTTCACGGACGGTATGATGGCATTGCGAAGCTGACGGCAATCGGTCCGCGCGGCAATCTCGGCAAGTTTCGCGTGAGCACACGCAGCGGAAAAATTCTGAGTGGCCGGATCATCCGTCACAATGTTTACGACCGTGGCTTCCGCCGCCATCATCGCCATGGGCACGGGTTCCACAGTGGTTTCGTGATCAACTTTTAAGAGCTTGGTCGGGCCTGTCCCTCCCGACCATAGACCCGGCCCCGCGTCCAATGGCGCTACCCTCCCGTCTTTGATGCGGGGTCGGATCATCCTCGTTGCTTCCGGCTTGCTGTGCTTACCCTCATGAAAGCCGGAACAGGAGCCGAGTGGGCGAGTGCCTCTGCCCGCACGGTCGCGACAAGGCCGCAAACCCCGCCTCAGGTCTTCGGACCTTGTGGCCTTGTCGCTCAAAATCCGCCGCAAGGGCGTTGACAAACCCGGTCTCGCCGGGTGTTTCTTCATAGGGTTACGCATTGAAAGCGCATGCCCTTCATGGACCCTATTCAATTGAAGTCGATTGCCAATCATCCCGTGCCGCAAGGCGCGGATGTCGGCATTGTCGCGACGCGGGATAAAATCAGATTGCGCTATGCGATCTGGGCACCGACGGACGCGCGCTCGAAGATCGACGGCCCCAAAGGGACCGTGTGCCTTTTTCAGGGGCGGACGGAATTCATCGAGAAATATTTCGAGGTCATCGAGGACCTGCGCGGGCGCGGTTTCACGGTCGCGACCATGGACTGGCGGGGGCAGGGCCTGTCTGACAGGCTCCTCAAGGACCGCCTAAAAGGTCATGTCCGGTCGTTCCGGCATTATCATCGCGATCTCGACGCCTTCCTCGCCCTGATCGCCTCGAAAAACTGCCCGAAGCCTTATTTTGCACTCGCCCATTCCATGGGAGGGCACATTCTGTTTTCAGCGGCAGCCGACGGCCCTGCGACCGCGTTTGAGCGCATTGTCCTGACAGCACCGATGATGCATCTCGCGGCAGACCGACTTCCGGGCCTGCACCGGATCAGTAAGGTCTTCATGAAGGATCGTATCGCTTCGCAGCGCACCGCGCGGTTGCTCACCGGGCTCGGACGGTTTCTCGGGCTGGGAGGTGCTTATGTTCCAGGGCGCGGCGATCAGTATATCTTCGAGTTCGATGACAATCTCATCACCAGTGATGAAGCACGTTATGCCACGATGAACGCCTACTTGCGGGATCATCCAGATCTGGCTCTTGCAGCCCCGACATTTGCCTGGGTGAATTCGGCGTGTCGCTCCATGCGCCGTTGTTTGACGGATGCTTATCTCGGGTCGATCAATGTGCCGATGTTGATCGTAGCCTCCGGTCAGGATCAGGTCGTTTCCACGCCTGTCATTGAGCGGGTCGGGCCTATGCTCAGGGTCGGCAGCCACCTTGTTATTCGTTCGGCACAGCATGAAATCATGTTTGAACGTTATGAGCTTCGCGACCAGTTCTGGGCAGCATTTGATGCTTTTATTCCAGGGACTGACGATCTTTAAGTCTCAACTTATGTGTTGAGCTCTTGCAAGACGGCCTCGTGGAGGGCGGGATCACCAGTTGCGATAATGGAGCCGCCATCGACCGCATTTGAGCCGTCCCAGGTGGTCACGCGGCCGCCTGCGCCCTCAACGATCGGAATGAGTGCTGCGACATCATAAGGGGCGAGGCCCGTCTCAAGCACGATGTCGGCGTGTCCGGCTGCCACCATGCAGTAGGCATAACAATCCGCGCCGTAGCGCGCGAGGCGGGCGCGCCCTTCGATCCGGTCATAGGTTGCCCGCATGGCGCCCTCAAAGAGCGCGGGCGTGGTCGTGAAGAGCGTTGCGTCTTCCAGTTTCGGGCAGGCGCGGGTGCGCAGTGGCAGCTCACCGCCGGGTCCTTCATGGGTCGCCGTTTGTCCGTCGCCCCAAAACCGTTCTTTCGTGAACGGTTGGCACATCATGCCGAGCGTGGCTTCCCCTCGGAATTTGTGGCCTATCAAGACTCCCCATGTCGGAAGGCCGGAGATGAACGCGCGCGTGCCATCGATCGGATCCAGAATCCAGACGGTATCCGCATCTGGCTGTTTTGTGCCGAATTCTTCGCCGAGTATGCCGTGATCGGGGTGGCGCATCTCAATGAGCGCGCGCATGGCGCGTTCGGCCTCGCGGTCGGCAACCGTGACGGGATCGAAGCCGTTTGTTTCCTTGTTGTCCACATCGAGTGGTTGCCGGAAATGGGGCATGATGACGTCGGACGCGGCATCCGCGAGGCTGTGGAGAAAGTCAACGGTTGGCATCGTGGACAGGTGTTATTCGGCTGCGAGAG
>JBCBTO010000055.1:0-9105 GCA_039818625.1 Pseudomonadota bacterium | reverse complement strand
TTCCTCATCGTGCTGCCTGTCCTCGGCCTGATCGAACCGAACATGGCAATCACACCACCCAGTTTTGAAACGATCGGACCGATGTCAAACGTCACAGCGCGCAAGATCGCGTAGAATGGAAGGAAATACCATTCCGGCACAATATGCGCAGGTGTGACCAGTGGATCAGCTTTGATGTAGTTGTCCGGGTGGCCAAGGAAGTTCGGCATATAGAACAAGAACCAGCCGAAGAAGACGAAGAACACCATGAGCGCGAAGGCATCTTTGATCGTCGCATAAGGTGTAAACGGCAGCGTGTCCTGTTTTGATTTCACCTCAATGCCGGTCGGATTTGTTTGACCCGTCACATGCAGCGCCCAGACATGCAGGATGACAACGCCGAAAATCATGAACGGCAACAGATAGTGGAGCGAGAAGAAGCGGTTAAGCGTTGCATTGTCCACCGCAAACCCACCCCAGAGCCACGTCACAATCGGTTCGCCGACAAATGGCAAGGCGGAGAAGAGGTTTGTAATAACGGTCGCGCCCCAGAAGGACATTTGTCCCCACGGCAAAACGTAACCCATAAACGCAGTCGCCATCATCAAAAGCAGAATGACCACGCCAAGAATCCACAAAAGCTCACGCGGCTCTTTGTAGGATCCGTAGTAGAGACCACGGAAGATGTGGAGATAAACGGCGATGAAGAACATCGATGCGCCGTTCATGTGCATATACCGCAGGAGCCAGCCGTAATTCACATCGCGCATGATGTGCTCGACGGAGTTAAACGCGATATCTGTATTGGCTGCATAGTGCATGGCAAGCACGATACCGGTCAAAATCTGGCAGACCAGCATCAGCATCAAAATGCCGCCGAACGTATACATATAGTTCAGGTTGCGTGGCACCGGATATGAAACGAAGCTGTCATACATCATCCGCGGCAGCGGCAGACGCTTGTCGATCCACTTTTCCACGCCGGTTGCTGGTTCGTAATGGCCGTGATGTTCAAGTTTTGACATGATTTCCCCCTTAACCGATTTTGATGACGGTATCGGAAATAAATTCAAACGGTGGCACTGCGAGATTTTCCGGGGCCGGACCTTTGCGGATACGACCTGCAGTATCGTAGTGTGAACCGTGGCAAGGGCAGAACCATCCGCCATAGTCACCACCATTGTCTTCTGTACCGAGTGGAATGCAACCCAAATGGGTACATACGCCCACCATGACGATCAGATTTTCGCGCCCTTCACCGGCTGAGCGAGCAAGGTCTGTCGCTTCTCCGCCCGCTGGCGTCCGAGCGTCGGGGTCTGGGAGCGTTGCAATGTCAACCGCTTTCGCCTCAGCCACTTCTTCGTCCGTCCGGTTGCGAATGAAGACGGGCTTGCCGCGCCATTTGATGCGCATGGACATGCCAGGTTCCAGTGACGAGATGTCGACCTCCGTGCTCGCAAGGGCAAGAGCAGATGCATCCGGGTTCATCTGATCAATAAACGGCCAGGCGAGCCCCGCTGCACCAACGACACCGAAGGCACCGGTCGCGACGTAAAGAAAGTCGCGCTTGGTCGGATCGACATATTCTTGTTCTGCCATAGCAACTTACCTCTTTTGCTAAGCGTTCGTCTCGGACACTGACATAGAGTGAAAACGCTAACCAGTTAGTACGGCGACGCGCGACAAATCGCATCAGTTTTAAGCAAAGCCGCCATAAAATCGTCGGTTTCATAGGCGTCGTAGAAACACTTGTCCAGTGCACTGCGGTGACGGTGATCAATTATTGCTCAAATTTCCACCAAAGCATAATAAGCTGGCTTGGTTATTGGGCGGCATCGAGAGACCCGGACAAAGCTCCAACGCCCAAAAATCCACCCGTCTGCCTGACCCACAATTGAGCATAAAGCCCGCCTTTTTCGACGAGCTCGCGATGCGTACCAACCTCCACAACACGCCCGCCATCAAGCACGATCAGTCGGTCCATGGCCGCAATTGTGGAAAGTCGATGGGCAATCGCGATCACCGTTTTATCGGCCATCAAATCATCGAGACTTTCCTGGATCGCCGCTTCCACTTGCGAGTCAAGCGACGCGGTCGCCTCGTCGAGAATGAGGATGGGCGCGTTTTTCAAGATGACGCGGGCAATCGCGAGGCGTTGGCGCTGTCCGCCGGAAAGTTTCACCCCGCGCTCACCCACATGCGCGTTATAGCCAGACCGCCCCTTGGCGTCCTGAAGCCCCAAAATGAAATCATGCGCTTTTGCCTTGCGGGCCGCTTCGAAAATTTGCTCATCACTGGCATCCGCCCGCGCATATGCGATGTTGTCGCGGACAGCCCGGTTCAAAAGCGCCGTTTCCTGCATCACCATGCCGATGTTTCGCCTCAGAGAGTCCTGCGTGATGGCGCCTATATTGTGACCGTCCAAGGTGATGGAACCCGCTTGAATGTCATGCAGCCGGAGAAGGAGCCGCACGAGCGTGGATTTCCCTGCGCCGGACGGTCCGACGAGCCCGATCTTTTCGCCGGGCGCGATATCGAGACTCACGCCATCGATCACCTCCGGGCGGTCGTTTTTCTCATAACGAAAATGCACATCGCGGAAAGAAATCGCGCCTTTGGCAGACGGCATATCGTAAGCATTTGGAGCATCGATGAGCGCAACCGCTTTTGTCGTCGTCTCCATGGCATTTTGAATATTGCCGATAGCGCGAAAAATCCCGTTGAACTGCCCGAGCATCCTGGTTGCGAGGATCGTCAGACGGAGAACCAGACCGAGCGCAAACGCCATCTCGCCGAGCGTCATTGCCCCCGCCTGCCACAACAAAATGGACGCATAGCCAACACCGACCACCATCGCGCCATTGATGACGTGGAGCGAAAACCGCATCCCGGTGATGTTGCGTGTGTAGCGACGAATGGCAGAAACAAAATCCTCCATGCCCGTACGGATAAAAGCGTCTTCCCGTCGGCTCGCACCATCGAGCTTCACGAGCATCATGTTCGAATAAGCATCAACGAGCCGGCCGTTCACCACCGACTGCGCTTCTGAAAACGCCCGCGCCGACCGCCTCACCCGCGGGATGAAGTTGACCAGCAATGCCGCATAAAAGACGCACCAGACGACGAGGATCAGCGCGAGAAAAAGATTGATCTCACCGAAGAGAAAAAGCGAGCCGGACACGTAAATGATGAAAAGCCAGATCAGCTGTAACAGCGTGATCAGAAAGTCACCGAGCGATTGCCCGCTTTGGGAGACCTTGGTTGCGATGCGCCCGGCAAAGTCATCCTCAAAAAACGAGATCGACTGGCGCATAACCTGATTGTGGTTCTGCCAGCGCACCATGTTGAAGAAGGACGGAACGATGACCTGCTCGTCGAGCACCGTACCGAAGGTCATGACACCGAGCCGGATGACCATCACGAAAAACGCCATCCACAAGAACGTCGGTCCGTAATCCTGAAACACCTGTTTCGGCGTCGTTGACCCAAGCAGGTCCACCACCTGACCCACATAGGCAAAAAGCGTGATCTCAATCACGCCGAGCGCACCACCCATCAGAAGCGCAAGGCCAAACGTGATCGGTGCCTGGCGGACGAAAAAGAGGATATAGGCGAGAAGTGTGCCCGGCAGGCGATCTCGCGTCGTCCCGAAAGGATCGATCCAACTTTCAAAATACCGGAAAAAGCGCTCAAACATGAGATGGAATATAGAGCGGTTCAGAACCCGCCGATAGGGCGCTATTCCGCAGCCGCCGGACGGGGAGCTCCATAAAGGAAGCCGCCGGACTGTCGTTCCCAAAGTTGAGCGTAGCGCCCGCCCGCCGCGACGAGCGCGTCATGGGTACCATCTTCCACGATCTCGCCCTCATCCATCACGATGAGCCGGTCCATGGCCGCAATTGTCGAAAGCCGGTGCGCAATCGCGATCACCGTCTTGCCCTCCATGAGATCGTAAAGCTGCTCCTGAATGGCCGCTTCGACCTCGGAATCGAGTGCCGACGTTGCCTCATCGAGAACAAGCAATGGCGCATCTTTCAAAAGCACGCGCGCGATCGCAATCCGCTGCCGCTGACCGCCAGAGAGATTGACCCCGCGCTCACCCACAAGCGCCTCAAGCCCCGTGTTGCCTTTGACGTCGACAAGGTCTGGAATGAAGGACCACGCCTTCGCCTGGCGGGCAGCTGCGATAATCTCTTCATCGCTCGCGTGCTCACGACCGTAAGCTATATTCTCGCGAATGGACCGATGCAGCAGCGACGTATCCTGGCTCACCATCCCGATCTGCGCGCGCAGCGATTCCTGCGTCACCTTCGCGATATCCTGCCCATCGATTGAGACAATTCCATCCTCGACATCGTAAAGGCGCAGGAGAAGGTTCACGAGCGTCGACTTGCCCGCCCCCGACGGCCCGACTACGCCGACTTTTTCACCCGGCTTGATATCAAGCGACAGGTCCTGAATGACGCTTTTCGTCTGGCCGTAGTGGAACTTCACATTTTTGAAACTCACAAGCCCATCGCTGATCTTGAGCGTGGCAGCATCCGGTTCATCGCGCACGACACGCGTCAGTGCCATCGTGGTGATGCCATCCTGCACGGTGCCGACATTTTCAAAAATGCCCGCCATTTCCCACAAGATCCAGTGCGACATGCCATGGAGTCGCAGCACGATCCCCATCGCGAGCGCGATATCTCCGATCACGACGGCCTCAATCCGCCACGCCCAAATGGAAACGGCAGCAACGGCGAAAAACGCGAAATTGTTGAGGAGCCCGAGCGATAGATTAAGCCACGTCACCCGCCGCATTTGTTCATAGACAGTGTCCATGAAACCCATCATGCTCTTCTTCACATACCGTTCTTCGCGATCAGCATGGGAGAACAGCTTCACGGTCTGGATGTTCGAATAGGCGTCAACCACCTGCCCTGTCATGACCGACCGAGCATCCGCCTGACGCTTGGAGATGTCCCGCAGCTTTGGGATGAAATGGTATAGCAGCAACGCATATCCCGCGAACCAACCGAGAAACGGCAGGATCAGCCGCCAATCAGCGGCGCCGACAGCCACCACCGCACCGATGAAATAAACGCCGACAAACACGAAGACGTCGGTCACTTTGGTAACGACCTCGCGCACGGCAAGCGATGTCTGCATCAGCTTGTTCGCGATGCGACCGGCAAAGTCGTTCTGATAAAACGACATGCTTTGGCGCAGCAAATATCGATGTCCACGCCAGCGCACCGCCATCGGGAAGTTTCCGATAACGCCCTGGTGAAACAAAAGCTCCCAGATAAACTGCGCAAGCGGCAGCACGACCAGGAGCACGAATGTCATGATCAGAAGCGTGCCGCCATTCTCATCGAAAAACGTATCACGATCCGCATTCGTCAAAAGCGTGACGAGCTCACCCATAAAGGTGAAAATCATCACTTCCAGAACGGCAACGAGGGCACTGAAAAACGCCACCAAAGCAAGAAGCGGCCAAAGCGGTTTTGAATAAAACCAGCAAAACGCGAGAAAGCCCTGCGGCGGCGTCTCCAGACCGTCGTCCTGATAGGGGTCGTAAAGCCCCTCGAAGAATCCGCATAGACGGTCGGCAATAGACATCAAAATATCCCGTTTGCGAAAATGCGCACGATCACGGAAATCGGAAAGAACACGCACGGGACCATGAACACGAGCAGGAAGAAGAATTTATGAAATCCGAGTGGCAAAAACGGGACAACCTTCGCCGTATCACCTGCGAACCAGACCCGGTCACCACTATCGAGGTCGAAATCCCATCCGTTTGAGCGATAGAACGAAAGCTCGCGCGAAAACATCCGCACCAGAATGATGAGGAAGAGTGCTGCGAGGCAAAAAAGGCCTACCATCAGTCCGAGTCTGACCATCAAACGAAGTCCTTCAGTCAAAATCCGTTCGTAAGCATGAGGTTGCGCGCCTCAAACGGGCCGCGTATGGAAGCCCTCATGCTCGCGCCCTTCATCTATAGCCCACCGGACGGTCCAATATCCATCATTCATCGTGATGCGGACATTCTGGTTCTTGATAAGCCGAGTGGCCTGCTCACCGTTCCCGGCAAACACGAAGACCACGCCGACTGTCTTGAACGCCGAGCGCGCGCAGAGTTTCCAGAGGCCCGCATTGTCCATCGCCTCGACATGGACACATCCGGTGTGATTGTGCTCGCGATGAACGCGGTCGCACACCGCCATTTGGGTCTGCAATTCGAACGCAGACATGTCGCGAAGTCCTACATCGCGGAGGTCTGGGGCATTATCAAGGAAAGCACAGGCGACATTGATCTCCCACTGCGCTGCGACTGGCCCAACCGTCCGAGACAAATGGTGGACTTTGAAGACGGTCGCAACGCCGAAACCCATTGGCGTGTTCTGGACCGCAAGACACACACCACGCGGGTCGCACTTCACCCCAAGACGGGCCGCTCGCACCAACTGCGCGTTCACATGCTGGAAACCGGCCATCCAATCCTCGGCGACAATCTCTATGCACCCACAGAGGCGCTTAGAGCCGCCAACCGGTTGCACCTTCACGCGGAAAGCCTCGAACTCCATCATCCGTCAGGCGGTGAGCGGGTGACTTTCAACAGCCCCTGCCCGTTCTGACGATGAGATAATGACCCAGCCCCCTATCGCCATCGCGCTCTACCAGCCCGACATCCCACAAAACACCGGCACAATCCTGCGTCTTGGCGCATGTCTGGGCCTGACGGTCCACATCATTGAGCCAACTGGCTTTGCGCTCTCCGACACAAATCTCAAGCGCGCAGGTATGGATTACCTCGAGCGCGCAACGATGGTGCGCCACGTGTCATGGGAGAAGTTTGACGCATGGCGAACACAGGAAGCGCGACGCCTGATCCTGCTCACCACCAAAGCGCAGACGTCGTATCTGGACACAGCCTATTCGCCAAACGACATTCTGCTCTTCGGTCGCGAGTCATCCGGCGTGCCAGAAGCGGTTCATCAAACCGTGGATCAACGCCTTACCATCCCGATGGTAGACGGCGCACGGTCGATCAATCTCGCCTGCTCGGTTGCCATGGTCGCGGGTGAGGCGATCAGACAGGTATTCGGCGAATACCCCACAAATGCAGCGATTTGATCCAGGTCAACGATCCCGACTATTCCGTATAGCTAAGAGAAGGACTGATCGTTATGACGACATTTACGTAAAGTCCCAGAAAGCAATGCCATGACCGACGCCCTGCCAGCCGATATCGAAGACAAGAAGAAAACCGCCGAAGCATGGTTTCAGGCGCTCCGCGATAACATCTGCACTGAATTCGAAACGCTTGAGGATGATGTCACCCTTTACAAAGGCGATGGCGGGCCCGGACGGTTTGTGAAAACACCGTGGGAGCGGACTGACCACACGGGCGAAAAGGGCGGCGGCAGTGTCATGTCGATGATGCACGGACGGTTATTTGAGAAGGTCGGCGTCCATTGCTCCACAGTCCACGGCGAGTTCTCGCCAGAGTTCCGTGGCCAAATCCCGGGCGCGTCCGAAGACCCGCGTTTCTGGGCATCCGGCATTTCACTCATCGCCCATTTGTGGAACCCCCAAATCCCGGCAGTTCACATGAACACGCGCATGGTGGTCACCACGAAACAATGGTTCGGCGGTGGTGCAGATTTAACCCCGGTTCTCGATCGCAGGCGAACTCAAGATCACAATGATACCAAGGACTTCCACGCCGCAATGAAGAGCGCAGTCGACGCCCATGACGTCGCTGAATATGACCGCTTGAAGAAATGGTGCGACGAGTATTTTTACCTGCCCCATCGCGATGAGCCTCGCGGCATTGGAGGCATCTTCTACGATCATCACAATTCGGGCGATTGGCAGGCAGATTTCGAGTTCACAAAAGACGTTGGACGCGCGTTTCTGGACATTTATCCAAAGCTCGTGCGCCGCAATATGGACATGTCTTGGACGGATGCGGACCGCGAGGAACAACTGATCCGCAGAGGGCGTTATGTGGAGTATAATCTGCTTTATGACCGCGGCACAATTTTCGGTCTTAAGACCGGCGGCAACGTCGCCTCAATCCTCTCGTCCCTACCGCCTGAGGTAAAGTGGCCTTAGCCCCGCATCCTGCATTATATTGCCAATGTTACGGACGGTAACACTCCCAACTACAGCAATTTAAAGTTGAGTGGTTAACTGTCGCCAACCATAAACCGCGCGGTGTTCGAGGACATCGAACGGCTGAAGAGAGCGGCAATACTGTGAAACATATTAGACCACCGGCGACGGTCACAATCGTGACCGCCGTATACAATCGAGCTGCGACGATCGCTGCCACCATGGCGAGCATAGCAAGGCAGACCTATCCTCATATCGAGCATATCGTTGTGGATGGCGGCTCAGTCGATGCAACGCTTTCGATCGTTGAGTACTTCGCGGAGGAAGCATACGCGACCATCATCTCGGAACCGGATGAAGGGCTGTATGACGCGTTGAACAAGGGTATCTGCACGGCGAAAGGCGATATCGTTGGCATTTTGCACTCTGATGACGTGTTTGCCCACGACCGTGTCATTGATGTAGTCGTCAAGGCATTCGAGGACCCTGACATCAATGCCGTGTACGGGGATCTTGATTACATCAGCAGCTATCGGCCCGAACGCGTCGTGCGCCGTTGGAAGTCTGAAGAGTTTCAACAGCACAAACTCGCTCAAGGCTGGATGCCGCCGCACCCGACACTATTCTTGCGCCGCTCGGTTTTTGAACGTCTTGGCGCTTATAACCCGAGCTTTCAGATCGCCGCCGATTATGACGCAATCCTGCGCTTTTTCGGACATGATGAGATCACCTCAAAATATGTGCCGGACGTGTTCGTGAACATGAGCCTTGGCGGCGAAAGCAACGCGTCACTTGAAAACATCATCTTGAAAAGCCGCGAAGACTACCGAGCGTTGCGTTCAAACAATGTCGGTGGACTGGCCACGTTGATGCGAAAAAATGTCAGCAAACTCAATCAGTTCTTTTGATTTAATCGAGCATTTAGGCATGACGAAAAGAGCATTGATAACAGGGATCACCGGCCAGGACGGATCTTATCTTGCCGACTTCCTCCTCGAAAAAGGCTACGAGGTGCAT
>JBCBTO010000054.1:0-9219 GCA_039818625.1 Pseudomonadota bacterium | reverse complement strand
CGGCTTCAAAAACGGATGCGTTGTTGACCAGAAGGTCGATTGGTCCAAGGGCCTCAACGGCTTCTGGAACGATCCGATGAACGGCGGAAAAATCGCTGAGATTGGCCTCAATCACATGCGCCTTACCACCTCTCGCGATAAGCGTGTCGGCGAGTTCAATTCCCGCTTGTTTTGACGCATTGCAGTGGATTGCAACCGCCCAACCATGGTCAGCAAGATGCTCCGTGATCGCTTTTCCGATGCGTTTCGCACCCCCGGTGATGAGCGCGGTTTTGAGCTGCATCACATTTCTCCTAAACCGTGTGACAGGTGCCGTTGCGCCTTAGGGTTCAGACCCATAAATCTGCTCGCACCATTGCGACCTCATTTATGGGACTGAACCCTATGCCTCAAAGTGAAATGCGGCGTAGAGATACGTCACATAACACAGGATCATGGCAAGGCCGATCGGCCGGCTGATGGGCTTGCACATAAACACGAAGGGCAGCAAGGCAAGGGAAGAAATCGCCATCACCCAAAGATCGAAGGCATAGATGCGTTCCGGCGTATGAAGCGGCGTGATGAGTGCAGTGGTGCCGATGATGGCGAGAACGTTGAAGACATTGGAGCCAATCACGTTGCCCATGGCAAGCTCGGTATGCCCCTTGCGGGCTGCAATGAGTGCGGTCACAAGTTCCGGCAACGAAGTCCCAAAGGCAACGATTGTAAGGCCAATGACGGTTTCTGAGACATCAAGGCTCTGGGCAATCCCCACTGCGCCGTCAATCGCAAACTTGCCACCGATGGGAAGGCCGATAAGCCCGAGCGCCAGAAAGCCGCCCGCGAGCCACATGTTGTTTGTACGCCCCTCGACCTCGTCGAGCGGGTCTTCGATCTCAAGCCCCTGAGCGCGCTGTCGTTTCGTATAGTAGACCGAATCGCCGAGGAACAGGATGAGAAGGGCGAGCAAGAACACGCCGTTCCAGAATGCTATCGGCTGCATGAAGCAGCTCAGCATGAACACGACCGTCACGACGATCATGAAAACTGCGCTGCGCGACGAGCCCGCCCCACCACATGGGATGGCTTTGATGAGTGCTGGCATTCCGAGAACGACGAGGATGTTCGCTATGTTGCTGCCGACAACATTGCCGACCGCGATACCGCCAAAACCATTCAGAGCGGCATTGAGCGAAATAACGAGTTCGGGGGCTGACGTCCCGAAGGCCACAATGGTGAGGCCGATGACGAGGCTTGGAATGCCGAGCTGTTCGGCGAGCGAGACTGCACCTCTGACAAGAAAATCTCCCGCAAGCAACAGGATGGCAAAACCGGCAATCAGGAGGAAGACGTCTTGCATGAAAACCAAAGGGTCCCGGTGAGGGGGTGCGAGGGCAGAGTGCTGAGGAAATGGGTAGTCGGTTATATAGGCACGATCCAACCGGTTCCTAATGGAGTTTGAGAGGATATCAAACAGGCGTTAAAAAACTGAGACCGCGTTCAACCATCCTCGCCGTCACCGGTCGCTGGGTAAATTGTGGGAAATGGGGCCGTCGTGCCATCGCAGGTCGTTCTTTCAAGAAACGAGTCCATGACAAAGCGGTTGTCTTGCCAGCGCCACGCGCCTTGTCTGCCGCAATCGTCACCGTCGCCATAGGCTTCAAAGAATGTCAGAATTTTTTGATCGGCGTCAAAACGCGGTGATGGAAGCTGGTCAGTGCCGGACCACGCGCTTTCGCTTCGAAAAAGAGCCCACAGTTGAAGACTTGCGGAAAGCGTGTCGCGGTTCACGACGTAAAGACGAAAGCGTGCACCGTCGTTGGCACCCGTACATGGTACCTGAACCAGATCATGACGGTCGTCGAGCTTTTGAATGGTTGTACCAACAGCATAAGCTTCGCCAGCTTCAATTGTGCAAAGGGCTTTGCCGTTGGTTCTGTCATGTTCGGCTGAGGCGAGTGCTTCGGCGTCATAACCGGGAGAAGATGTCTGGTCATTTGCCGTCACACGCGTGCGCTCGGCCACGCGCACCGGGTCGGGTGGGCCAGCTCTGCGTCGAGAACCGCGTCGGTTTTGCTTGTCATCGATCCACAAAAGCGCCGCGTTCAACCCATCCAGCGAAAAGCGGGCGTTGACGTCTTCACGTCCCCGGCGACCAAAGGTGATGAAGAGACGGCTGCTCTCGCCCATTTGGCGGAAAAGAAGTTGCAGGCTGCGCCGGTTGACAAAGAAAAACTCATTGGGGTCGCCCAAGACGGTGTAATCCGACTGCGGCGCCATTTGAATGAGTCTCTGCCCGGCCACGCGCGCGGTCGCAGGCGAAGAGGGTGGTGGGGTCTTCTCAAGCGTCAGGATCGACAATTCCCAATTGTCCTCATCGCCCCCATTGCGCCCAACCCGGAACATGTTGCGCGGTGAAGCGCTGGCATCACCACGTGTGTCGACGGTCTCGGCAACGCAGTAAGCGTTGACATCACATCGAACCGCCCAATCGCCGAACCGGGCGTCCTGAGCGCTCGCAACGGGTTGAATCGCGAGACAGCATAAAGCAGCAAGGAAAGCGGCGACAAAACGCGCGGGCATATTTGTTCGCCTTTTTCAAGATCAGAACGGTGAACGAACGGATCGGCAATGCGCTCCGTGGGCGCGCTCAAAATCATATCCATTGACGCAGTAATCAACACCCCAGCCGATCGATGCGAGCCCTTCATGCTCTTGGATGAGGTAATAAAGCGTTGGATGATTGCCATCCGTCAGGTGCACATGCGCGGCACAGAACCGACGGTCGTTCTGATCGATTTCATTCGGCTCAAAACCCGTTTCACGGACCCGTTCAAGGTTGGAAAACTCAAGGTCGCTGTCGCGAAACTTGAACTGAACCTTTGCAAAGCGCTTGGAGATCTTGTTCAAAACAGATGGATCATCGCATTGCGGCACCTTGCCTTCACCGCGCCGATCAATGGGCTTATGCACCAGGTCGTTTGTGTCGGCGACTGCTGTGTTTGCCACAGAGGTCGCCAAAACGGCAATCGCAAGAAAAGCCGTTGTCAGAAAGGATGCACGCATGGATCTCTCCGCATTCGGATGGGTTGCGTTTCGCGGCACCACACTGCGGCACCTGTCTTAGTCCGTCAAGGGAGCCTACCACCCCATTCATGCGAGGCGTTCAAAACTCATTAACGAGATATCGCGCATGGTCATCTTGTGCAAGATGATTGGCCAAAAATTCAAAGGTTGGTTTGAGATCTTCAGCGAGAATATATGGCGGATTGATGATCACCATCCCGCTGCCGTTGAGACGGTCTGAGACGCTGTCGTTCCGCACACAAAGCTGAAGGTTAAGACCCTCTCTAGCGGGAAGGTCGCGGCAGCGACGAAGAAATGTATTGACGGACTGCTGATCCTTGATCGGATACCAAAGGGCATAGGTGCCGCCCTGCCATTTCCGGAGTGCGTCGCTTAAGCGGGTGGCCATCACATCAAAATCATTCCGTATTTCAAACGGCGGGTCGATGAGCACGAGCCCGCGCTTTTCCTTTGGAGGCAGAAAAGACTTAAGCGCCAGCCACCCATCGAGATGAATGACTTTGGTCTGATGATCATCGCGAAAATGCTCTTTCAGCGTGGAAAAGTCTGCGTCATGGAGTTCGGTCAGTGTCAGACGGTCCTGTGGGCGTAGCAGCAGACGCGCGATCTTTGGCGAGCCTGGATAGGTCTTGACCTCGGCACGCGGCTCACCGCCCGAGACGAGATCACAATAGGCAGAGACGGGGCCAGGTCGCGCGTCCGCCGGTGTCGAAATCACACGCCCGATGCCATTGCGCCACTCGCCGGTCTTCTGAGCTTCGTCGCTTGTGAGATCATAAATCCCAATCCCGGCATGGGTGTCGATCACGCGAAACGGTTTGTCCTTGCGTTTCAGATAATCGACCAGCCGCATCAACACGATGTGCTTCATGACGTCGCAAAAATTGCCAGCGTGATAGATGTGACGGTAATTCATGGAGGTGCGCGTGCCATGATCCATCACCAAAAGCAATTGGCCTGATCAAAGCTTTTGAGTTGTTTGCATGTCGTGAGACTGGCATCATTGATCCCATGAACAAGCCAGTCATAGCCGCAACGGCCTCATCCACCTGTCCGCACGATTGTCCGTCGACCTGCGGGCTCAAAATCGATCTCGACGAAAAGGGCCGCATGCTGCGCGTACGCGGTGCGGAGGAAAACAGCTACACCGCTGGCGTCATCTGCGCGAAGGTCGCGCGCTATGCTGAACGCGTGCACCACCCGGATCGCCTGACAAAATCCTATCGCCGGATTGGCGACAAAGGCTCCGGGGATTTCCAGGAAATCGACACCGAAGATGCGCTCGACGAGGTGGCCGAAGCGTTTTTGAAAGCGCAGCGACACTATGGGTCAGAGACGATTTGGCCGTATTACTTCGCGGGCACGATGGGTCTTGTCCAGCGCGACTGCATCAATCGCCTGCGTCATATGATGCGCTATTCCTCACAACACAGCACAATTTGCACGACCCAGACCTGGGCGGGTTATGTCGTTGGAACGGGCAAGCTCGGCGGTGTTGATCCGCGTGAAATGGCGCAATCGGATGTTGTCGTCATTTGGGGAACGAACCCGGTGGTGACACAGGTCAACGTCATGACCCACGCGATCCGTGCACGCAAAGAACGCGGCGCGAAGATCGTCGTGGTCGATATTTATGAATCCGGCACGATGAAACAGGCCGACGTGAAGTTGATCGTCAAGCCCGGCACCGACGCGGCACTCGCCTGTGCCGTCATGCATGTATTGTTCAAAGAGGGATATGCGGACTGGCCTTATCTTGAAAAATACACTGATGATCCAAAGAGCTTGGAAGCATTTCTTGAATCAAAATCTCCACAATGGGCAGCGCGTGTTACGGGCCTCTCCGTCGAAGAGATCACCGCCTTCGCCCGTTTGATTGGCCAAAACAAGCGCAGCTATCTTCGCCTCGGCTACGGCATGACCCGCCAGCAGAATGGGGCCGTGACAATGCACGCAATCACGTCGATTGCGGCCGTCACCGGGGCCTGGTTGCACGAGGGCGGCGGGGCGTTCCACTCGAACAGCGGTTCTTACCCGGTCAACAACAGCTACGCGCAGGGACTTGAGTTCAAGGACACCGCCATCAGAAGTCTCGACCAATCGCGCATCGGCGCGATTTTATGCGGTGAAGAGGCTGACCTTTACGGTGGCCCGCCGGTCACCGGGCTCTTCATCCAGAACACGAACCCGGTCGTGGTCGCCCCGGACCAGCGCAAGGTAAAGGCCGGGTTTGCCCGTAACGATCTTTTCACCTGCGTCCACGAACAGTTCATGACGGAAACCGCACAGATGGCGGACATCGTGCTTCCGGCAACGATGTTCACCGAGCATGACGATATCTATCGTGCGGGCGGGCATACGCACTTGTCGCTCGGCCCCAAAGTCATGGAGCCGCCCGAAGGGTGCCGGTCTAACTATGAAGTCATTGTCGGTCTTGCGAAGCGCTTGGGCATCTCGGAGCCCGCCTTTGATCTCACCGCCGCTGACCATGTCAACGAAATCATCGCGACATCCCCTGCAGATGACTTCGATGCCATGGTGAAAGACCCTTGGTATGACGTCAGCGATCATCTGCCGAACCACTTCGTCGATGGTTTTGGTTGGCCGGATGGCAAGTTCCGCTTCAAAGCTGATTGGGACGACATCCCCGCGATGTTCAAGTCGCCCGCGACGATGGGCAAATTCGGGCGCCATGAGGAATTGCCCGAATTCCCGGATTATTGGCCTGTCAACGAAACGACCGATGAAGTGCACCCGTTCAAGCTCGCGACATCGCCTGCCCGCCAGTTTTTGAATACGTCTTTCACCGAGACGCCGACCAGCGCCGGACGGGAGAGACGGCCAACACTTCTGATCCGTGCGGATGATGCCGATGCCAACGGGATCGCCGATGGTGATGCGGTTATCATTGGCAATGAGCAAGGCGAGGTGCACCTTCACGCAAAGATCTTTGAGGGATTGACCGCTGGCACAATCATCGCTGAGGGCATCTGGCCAAACAAGGCGCATGCGACGGGCGAGGGGATCAACACGCTGATCACGGCAAAGGCGATTGCGCCCTTTGGCGGCGCGTCGTTCCACGACTGTCGGGTTTGGCTCAAGAAAGTCTAAGCGGACGGCCAGATCACGGCTTGGGGCAGACTGCCGAGCTCGTCGATGATGAGGCGGCCACCTTCCAATCGCGCTTTCCCGCCTGCAATCCAGGCGAGCGCTTGCGGATAAATAACGTGTTCCGATGTCAAAATGCGCGCGGCGAGCGTCTCCGCCGTGTCGTCTTGGGCGATGGGGACGGCGGCCTGCAGAATAATTGGTCCGGCATCAAGCTCTGCATTAACGAGATGAACGGTGCAACCACTGAACCGAGCGCCCGCGTCAATGGCGCGCTGATGAACATCAAGACCTGGAAACGCGGGTAAGAGCGACGGATGAATGTTCAAAATGCGGTTCGGCCAGCGTGCCACAAAAGAAGCGGTCAACCGTCGCATGAACCCGGCAAGGCAAATGATGTCAACGCGGGCTTCTGTGAGTGTTGCGTGGACAGAGTCCTCGAACGCTTCACGCGATGAGAATGCCTTATGGTCAATGATGGCGGTCGCAATGCCAGCCGCCTTGGCGCGCTCAAGACCATATGCATCAGCTTTGTTGGAAATGACGAGGACGATTTCAGCGGGGTAATCGTCTGCAAGGCTCGCATCGATGAGCGATTGCAGATTGGTGCCGCCGCCGGAGATCAGGACAGCCACACGTTTCTTCGGCCGATCCCTCATAGGTCGAGCGATCCCGCATATTGAACGGAACCATCGCCCGCGACCAGTGCGCCGATTTCCGAGACACGCTCGCCTGCTGCTTCCATCGCCGCTGTCACGGCATCGACCTCGTGCCTGGCGACGATCACGACCATGCCGACCCCGCAATTAAAGGTTCTGAGCAGTTCGCTCGCCTCCATCGCCGCCTCATATGCAATCCACTGAAACACAGGCGGAAGCGACAGCGCGGCAAGATCAATGCGCGCGGAGAGGTTGTTCGGCAGGACGCGGGGAATGTTCTCGGTCAAACCGCCGCCGGTGATATGGGCGAGCGCTTTGACGGCACCTGTCGTATGGATCACGTTTAAAAGCGGGCGCACGTAAATTTTGGTCGGCGTCAAAAGCGCTTCACCGAGGCTCCGGGTCTGATCAAAAGGGGCGGGTGCGGACCACGAGAGGGCCGATTTCGCGACGACTTTCCTTACGAGTGAAAAGCCATTGGAATGCACGCCTGATGAGGCGAGTGCAAGGATCGCATCGCCTTCGCCGATATCCGAGCGCGGCAAGAGAGCGCCGCGTTCTGCTGCACCGACGCAGAAACCCGCAAGATCGTAGTCGCCACCCTGATACATGCCGGGCATTTCCGCAGTTTCACCCCCGATGAGCGCACAACCCGCCTGCTTGCAGCCCTCTGCGATGCCGCCGATGATATCGGTTGCCTGGCCTTCGTCGAGTTTACCCGTCGCAAGATAATCGAGAAAGAATAGCGGCTCTGCCCCCTGCACGATGAGATCGTTGACGCACATGGCGATGAGATCGATCCCGACCGTGTGATGAATGCCCGTCTCAATCGCGATTTTCAGCTTCGTGCCGACCCCATCATTGGCCGCAACGAGGATGGGGTCTTCAAAACCGGCGGCTTTAAGGTCGAAGAGCCCGCCAAATCCTCCAAGGTCGGGATTGGAACCCGCCCGTGCCGTTCCATTGACGAGTGGCTTAATACGATCGACCACGGCATTGCCCGCATCGATATCGACACCGGCATCGGCATAGGTGATGCCGGATTTCGGGCTATGCTTTGGGGTGTTATCAGAGTTCATCACGCACCTCTTTCAGGCGCATGAACCGCAAAAGGGCGGAAAGCGCAAGCGTGGTCTTTGGAAAATACCCGAAATCCTCGTGGCAGATCGCGCAAAGCGTCAGCGCGACGACGCCGTCTTGACTGGATTTCGGGGGAAAGCTACCCACATGGGCGCGAAAGGATGACACCATGACCTGGCAAAGACAGGCCGTTTACTGGCTGATTGCATTCCTGTTTTTCCTCACATTCCTCTATGTCTTTTCCGGCATTTTGCTGCCGTTCGTCGCTGGAATGGTGCTGGCCTACATCCTTGATCCGCTCGCTGATCAGTTGGAAAAGTGGCGCTTCAGCCGGATCGCCGCGACGGTTACGATCCTCCTCATCTTCCTCTTGATGTTTCTGGTTGCCCTTTTGATCATCGTGCCGCTCCTCGGCAATCAGCTCGGGGAGTTCATTGAGAGAATTCCGACTTTGATCAAGAGCCTACAGTCGCTTCTTGTCTCCGACTGGATGACGCGGCTCAATCAATATGTGCCGTTTGATGTGACCGACATTCAGAGCTTTGTCGGCAATTACATGGATGAAGGTGCCAAGTGGTTGTCGAGCCTTTTGGGCTCGCTCCTCAGCGGTGGGCAAGCGCTTCTCAATCTCATTTCGTTGTTCGTGATCACACCGGTCGTCGCGTTTTATCTGCTTTACGATTGGGACAACATCATGAAGACGCTCGACAGCTGGCTACCGCGCGACCACGCCCCAGTGATCAGGCGTCTGGCAGCTGAGATGTCTGACATGATCGCCGGTTTCGTGCGTGCGCAAGGCATGGTCTGCCTGTTGCTCGGCATCTTCTATGCGATGGCACTCAGCCTTACAGGTTTAAACTTCGGCCTTCTGATCGGCCTTGGCATCGGGCTCATCAGCTTCGTCCCGTTTGTCGGGGCAATCCTCGGAGCGGTCGTGTCGATTGGTGTTGCGCTTGCTCAATTTCTGCCTGAGCAGAACTACATCATGGTACTCGTCGTTGGTGCCATTTTCGCAGTGGGCCAGTTTCTCGAAGGCAACATTCTCCAGCCCCGCCTCATGGGAAACCACGTTCAATTGCACCCGGTCTGGCTGATGTTCGCGCTTTTCGCGTTCGGTTCGCTCTTCGGCTTCGTCGGCATGCTGATTGCGGTTCCAGCGGCCGCCTGCATCGGTGTTCTGGTGCGCTTTGCCATTGAAAAATATCTCCAAAGCCATCTCTACCTCGGTGATGGCACTCCTCCCGACCGGACGGAGTGAACGATGAGCGCGCAAGCGGTTCAGCTTACCCTTGATCTTCCCTTTGAT
>JBCBTO010000053.1:0-9221 GCA_039818625.1 Pseudomonadota bacterium | reverse complement strand
TGGAATCAAGCTTTGCAAACGCGCGATCAACACCTTCAGGCGTCGACAGAACGTCATACACTTCAGCCGCAGGAACGCCATCGGCCATCAGAGCCATTTCAAGGTTGGCTTTTGGATTTTTGCGAAGACCGCGCTTGCCTGGGAATTTCTCGAGGTTGAAGAAATCCGCGATTGTTTGTGGGCCATCTGCAATTTTTGAGCTGTCATAGGCAAAGATCGTCGACCAGACTATGTTTGCGACCGCGCATTCATGCAATGTGCCTGGAAGAAAATCGTCGGCGGCAGCAGTACCATCTGCACCAGCAGGCAGGATGGACGGATCAAGCGGCTCAATCAAACCTTCGTCACACGCACGCACGGCGTCAGACAATTCAACATCAATGATGTCCCATGTCACGTTTCCGGCTTCCACCTGTGCTTTGATCTCAGCAATACCGCCATTGTAGTCTTCTGACGTGATGGTTTTGCCAGTCTTTGCCTGCCAAGGCTTGTGATATGCCTCGACTTGCGACTTGGTGTAAGCGCCACCCCATGAGACCACGGTCAGGTCTTTTGCTGAGGCTGCTCCCGCACCAATCGCCAATGCGGCAACGGCTGATAGCAACAGTTTCATTTTCATAGTTCAACTCTCCCTAAATACACCCGATGTTATCGGGCCAGTTTGCCGAGGGGTCTCGGCGCTAGAAAGCGATGGGGTCGAGCGCACGACAGTCTTCCGTTCGCCATCCCACAGTCGCTTCATCTCCTTCCGACAAGAGGACCGACCCATCCTTGTTCGGAACCTTCACAATGAACTCATCATTTCCGCTTACGATCATCCGCGTGCGGATATGGTCACCGAGATAAATGAGTTCGGCAATTTTACCGTTGAGCATATTGTCGACCGACCCGTCTTTCGGGTTGATCTCAATGCGTTCCGGACGGATGGAAAGGGTCGTGTTTCCACCCTTCGTCACGTTCACCGGCAAGGCGCTGACCGCATTGCCATCATCGAGCGTGATCGCGCAGCTGTTCGCGTCCACGTCGTTCACTTTGCCGTTGAGCTTGTTGTTCTCACCGATGAATTGCGCAACGAAGCTGTTCTCCGGCGCTTCGTAAAGCACTTGCGGCGACGACAATTGCTGGATCACCCCATCGTTGAACACCGCAACGCGGTCGGACATCGTCAGCGCTTCTGACTGATCATGCGTCACGTAAACGACGGTCACGCCGAGGTTTTCATGAATATGCTTGATTTCATACTGCATCTGTTCGCGCAGTTGCTTGTCGAGCGCACCGAGCGGCTCGTCCATCAAGACGAGCTCAGGCTCGAACACGAGAGCACGGGCAACAGCCACCCGCTGCTGCTGACCGCCGGATAACTGCGCGGGCATTCTTGCCGCCATTTGCGGAAGTTCCACCATATCGAGCGCCCGTTTCACCTTTGACTCGATGGTGGACTTGTCAAGTTTTCGCACCTGCAACGGAAACGCGAGATTTTCCGCGACAGTCATATGCGGGAACAGTGCGTAATTCTGGAACACCATGCCGATGCCGCGCTTATGCGGCGCAACGTTGTTGATCGGCTGATCAGACAGATAAATTTCGCCGTTTGTGGCGACCTCAAAACCGGCGAGCATCATGAGACATGTGGTCTTGCCGGATCCCGACGGCCCCAGCATCGTCAAAAACTCGCCTTTGTTTATATTGAGGTTAAGATTCTTCACGACCAGCGTCTCGCCGTCGTAACTCTTCTGCACGTTCTCAAAACGGACGTGATAGTGTTGCGTCAAACCCAAACTCTCTCAAATGGTGGCGCCAACAAGATAAAACAGCACCACACCCCCCGCCCCCACATGACCAATGGTCGCGCCGGACTGCAGTCCCACGCAATGGTTCACCGAAGTGACACAAAATGTAAAGTCCAAAATGGCTGAAAGTGTCGTTTGACATAAATTCAAACAATCAGACAAAAAAGTAGGCAGAATCAACCTGGTTGAACTGACAAACAGCCCGCTTATAGTCTTCGCCGATCCCACATATGCAAAACAGCGAGATAAACTTGTCAGACCCGGAAGAAAAACATGGATACGAACATGGCCGTCTGAATTTACCTTTTGTCGGCCATTGCACATTCGCAAAAGCCCCGGTTGGGCTCGATTTCGACACTATATCCGGCAACTGCGCCATTCTGGGCGCGCCGTTTGACTTTGGAACACAGTATCGGGCGGGCGCACGCTTCGGCCCGAGGGCCATTCGCGAAGCGTCCACGCTCTTCTCCTTCGGCCATGCCGGAGCCTACGACCACGAAGATGATGCGGTCTATCTCGATACGAAAGATGTGCAAATCGTCGATATGGGGGATGCGGACATTGTCCACACGGACACCGAAAAAAGTCACGCCAACATTGAATGGGCGGTGCGGAAAATTCTAAAGGCAGGCGCATTGCCCGTGATTTTGGGAGGCGATCACTCGGTGAACATCCCGTGCATCAGGGCGTTTGACGCAGAGGAACCGTTTCACCTCGTCCAAATCGACGCGCATCTCGATTTTGTGGACGAGCGCCACGGCGTACGCCACGGCCACGGCAACCCCATTCGCCGGGCATCGGAGCAAGCAAACGTCACGGGATTAAGCCAGTTTGGCATCAGAAACGTCTCGTCAACCGCCAAAGAAGGCTATGACGCGGCGCGCGAGGTTGGCTCCGACATCCTCTCGGTCCGGCAGTTTCGAAAACTCGGACCCAACGGCGCCCTCGCCCGAGTGCCCGCGGGAAAGCGGTATTACGTGACCATCGATATAGACGGCTTCGACCCCTCGATCGCCCCCGGCACCGGCACGCCGAGCCATGGCGGCTTCCTCTATTATGAAATTCTGGAGTTCCTGCAAGGGTTAGCCCGCCATGGTGATATTGTCGGCATCGACCTCGTCGAGGTTGCGCCGGATTATGATCAAACGGGATCGACGAGTTTCCTGGCCGCCCAAATCTTAATGAACTTCATCGGTTTCATCTTTCACGAACGATCACGCCGGTCCGCGGGCTGACGGACGCACGATACTCGCGAGCCTCCGGCCAGGACGGGCGAGCCTTGACAGCGTGATCGTCAAAAAACTGTGGGCCAACGGATGGGTCAAACCAGGCAAGGCCCAGAAGATAGGTCGACAGATCAACGCCCTCGATGTGGCGCACCCGAAGCGATGGATCGCGGGTTGAGCAACGCCACAGAAAATCGAGACCCGCGAAATGGTACCGGCACTCATTGTTCTCATAAAGCGTCATGAGATCACCGATGATAGATGAGGTCTCCTGAGGCGCGCGGTCGACACCGCCGCTCGAACGCGTTGAAATCTGTGTAACACCGGCTTCGGACGTCGGCGCTGCAACACGTTCTACCGGCAGAAAGCCGGCCTGGATGGCGGGTGAGAACGTCCCGTTCGGGTTCTTGCCAATCCGCGCCACGCCGTAAGCGCTGTATTTCACTTCACCGGTCTGCTTATCGAACTTGATTTCAGACCCGGCCCCAAGGCCCCACCACCGGTCAGGATGTTGATCACCGCCAGTGGCCGTAAACCATTCGCGGTCCGCCTTGAGAAGTTCGTTGAGCTCCGACTGGTAGGTCGGGTCAGCGGCGAGATCACCGCAGAAGTAAAACGCAAACTGATGTGTAAAATGGGACGGCACGCGTTTGCCGCCAACGGCCAGAACACTCAGATCCCCAAAACTCGCTTGGGGAAGATTGCCGCCGGTTCCGACATGGTCATCCCAAAAGCGGCTCGCACGCCCATATTGACCGGACGCCGCTTCCTGAGCGCGTCCAAGACATGGCAAAATCACATATTCGTCGAAAAGAACAGACCACCAGCGATTCTCAATGCCCTCTTCCGGTCCATGGAAAATCTGATGGACGCCGGGTCGGTCACCAAATCGCACGGCCTGTGACCAGTTCACCGTGTTCACAAGCTCTTCTGCAAGTTCCACAGCCTTGCGGGCTTCTGGCGTGTCGACTGTTTTGAAGTAACTTGCCACCATGGACGCGCCAACGCCCAGGATTGCCGTGTCGATCGTCGAAAACACATGCTTGCTGCCACCAAGGCCTTCGCCTGTGTAAGCATCAATGAAGTGTTTAAACCAACCGCTCCTTGAGCGCGGCGTATCAAAGTTTGAGCCGGGATCTTTCCTGAGCAGGCTGGAAAGCGTCAGGATTGCCTTGTTAGCAGCATCGTCCACAACACCCATTTGATCGCCAACCGCAAGGGAAATCAGGCCGACCCCGGTCGACGCGATGGAGGATCGCACGGCGGTCTGGTCAAGTTCATGGGTGTCAATACGATCGAGATATTGCCCGGTCTCAGGAACCCGCATGTGCTCGTCATAGAGTTTGACGGTCGCAATCAATTGCTGCCGGGCAAAGGCCTGTTGTTCTGAAAGGCTCTGCGAGCGAACTGATAAGCCGTTTTCCGACGTAATAGGTGTTGCCGAAATTGAACCGATCGCAACCGTCGTTGCCATCAGAGCCGACAATCCAATCGATATCGTCTTTGACCGAAATTTTTTCGCCACGCCTCAAACCCTCGCCAAGTGCATCTTTCGCTGTCTAGCACCGCAAATGGGGCGAAAAGTGGGGTTAGGAAAGTCACGGATGATTAACAACGCGTGAGGGAACCAAATTTGGTTCCGCTCCTTGCGTTAAATCAACTTCTAGCTCGCCTTAAGCGCCTCCGGACGTTCTTTTTTCACGTTGAGCCTGTTGAGCGCGGAAAGATACGCGCGCGCCGAGGCGACGAGTGTATCCGTATCGGCAGCCCGACCGGTCACAGTGTGTCCACCCTCTTCAAGACGGACGGACACCTCAGCCTGCGCATCAGTGCCTTCTGTGACGGCGCTTACCTGATAAAGCTGCAAAACGGAATCGTGCGGGATAATTGCCCGGATCGCATTGAACGTGGCGTCAACCGGCCCATCACCCGTCTCCTCCTTCGTCACATGGCGCCCATCCAAATCGATGGTGATGATCGCCTTTTGCGGTCCGCCCGTACCAGCAATCACGGTCAACGCGACGACCTTGTTCGTCTCGCTTGCCGTTGCAACCTCATTTTCAACGAGTGCCTCAATGTCCTCGTCGTAGACGTTTTTCTTGCGGTCAGCGAGGTCTTTGAAGCGTTTGAACGCGTCGAGAAAGGCGTTGTCACCGAGTTCATAGCCAAGTTCGGAGAGCTTCTCTTTGAAGGCGTGCCGCCCTGAATGCTTGCCCATCACGAGCGAAGTCGCTTTCACGCCAACCGATTCCGGCGTCATGATCTCGAACGTACCCGCGTTTTTCAGCATGCCGTCCTGATGGATGCCGCTTTCATGGGCAAACGCATTCTTGCCGACAATCGCTTTGTTGTACTGCACCGGAAAACTGGAGACCGCTGCGACGAGCTTGGATGCGCGCATGAGATGCGTTGCCTCAATCTCGGTCTTGAACGGCAAAGCATCGCCCCGCGTCTTGATCGCCATGACAATTTCTTCAAGAGCTGCATTGCCCGCCCGCTCGCCGAGCCCGTTAATGGTGCACTCGATTTGACGCGCACCGGCGGCGGCCCCCGCCAGTGAGTTGGCAACCGCCAGGCCAAGATCATTATGGCAATGGGTGGAGAAGATCGCTTTATCGGAGTTCGCAACATTTTCGCGGATCGCCCGGAACATCTCGAAATACTCCTCAGGCGTCGCAAAACCGACGGTATCCGGCAGATTGATCGTGGTCGCCCCGGCCTTAATCGCGGCATCGACAGCCTTTGAGAGGTACTCAATGCCCGTCCGCGTCGCATCCATTGCGGACCATTCAACATCTTCGGCGAGATTGCGCGCGAGCGTCACCGTCTCGGTGATGATATCGAGAACCTCCTCTTCGCCCTTCGCCATTTGATATTGCAAATGGATCGGCGACGTGGAAACGAAGGTATGGATGCGCCCGCGTTTCGCATTCTTAACCGCCTCCCCGCAGCGCGTGATGTCGCCCGGTATGGCGCGGGCAAGCCCGGCAATCACAGCGTTTTCTGTCCGCTCCGCGATTTTCGACACCGCCTCGAAGTCACCATCGGAGGCAATTGGAAAACCCGCCTCGATGATGTCCACGCCCATGGCGTCCAGAACCTCAGCGACCTGAAGCTTCTCCTCCAGTGTCATCGTCGCGCCCGGTGACTGCTCACCGTCGCGCAATGTCGTGTCAAAAATAAAGATGCGGTCTGATGTTTCGTTCACCGCCTGATTGTCATTCAACCCGGTTTTTGCTGTTTCCTGTGTCATCGCAAATGGTCCTTGGACTGCGCGCTCGCTTTCGAGCGTTTAACTCTGATTAAAGGTGATTTCCAGATCGAGACGGCCTTGCGCACGCAACGCTCCGGGTGACTTCCATCCCCTGAGAGCCCGTTGGCCAACGCCAGCAGCCGACGCTCAGGGGCGTCTAAGGAGTAGGATGTCTAGAAGGTCAGCACGCGCAAACGCAATGGGCGCGCTCAATCCTGGCGCAGCAACTTTCGCGTTGTAATGGTCAAAGCACATGGCGTGCAGGTCCTCGTCGTCGTGCAAAATCTATGTACCAAGTTCAACTCAATAACACAACGAAATCGTTAACGCCCTTTTCGTGATCGTCCGCAGTGATCATAACAAAATGCCAAAGCCCATTAACGAAAAGCGATGGATTGTGGCGAGATTTCCCTGAAGAAACCACGAAAAAGCCCCGCGCGCGTCAAACACGCCTCCCACGTTTTCACCATTGCACGGCGCATCAAGCAATCAGCACAACCGCGCCGTGGGCGATGACATGTCATCGTCAAACCTGAGAGTGAAGGAGACGACAATGACTCACATGATCTCAACGAAGACAGTCAGTGGCATCGTGGGCGCAGCCCTTGCGAGCGCCCTCCTACTACCACTCACAACAGGGCCGAGCGCCGCCCAGCAGGATGCGTGCACCTCGGGTCTTGTCGAAGTGGACAACGCGTTAGCGACGACCAATGTCGAACCGGCCACCATGGCCCGTGTGACAGCACTTCGGGAAAATGCCCTCGCCCTCCAGGCCCAGGGCGATGTTGAGGGTTGCGTCCGTGATGTGGGTGACATCAAGACGCTTCTCGGCCTTTAACATGAAACGGGCCTAATGCGGTGTGGGGGATGCGGTATTCCGTATCCCCTTCGCACGTTTAAATGAAAAGCGTACCCTTCGACACGATAACCGCCGACCCGCCAATTCTCGCGGCGAACAGCGCGCCGTCTTCAACATCGATTTCAAGCGTGATGTCGGATGGCCGCCCCATCTCATAACCCTGTTCGATCCAGAAGCTGTGCGTCCCGTTGGGCAACCGCTCGTAAGATGCGATAGCCCCGGCGAGCGCTGCGACGGCGCCACCCGTCGCAGGATCTTCGCGCAAACCGGCATTGGGCCAGAACATGCGCGCATGAAAGGATGCCTCATCGTTGTCACCGCCACGCGCGTAAACGAAAGCATTGTCACGCGGACCGGTCTCAAAGGCTCTCGCCCAGGCCAGTTCGTTCGGCGTTATGCGCTTGACGGCATCAACACTTGCGATGGGAACGAGTGTGAACGGAACCCCGGCACTGAAGACGCCGGGCTGATGGCGGTCAAACCCGATCTCCTCCTCGTTCAAACCGAGCGCTTCTGCGATATGCACCCGTGAAACGGCAGGCGCGATCTGCTCCGCCTTCTGCGGCACGGTGAAGGTCGCGTGGCCACGCCGCCCCGGCAATGAAACCACACCGGCGCGCACGAGCCCCACTTTCTCTTCAAGCCCAATCGCAACATCGGTTGGAAGCGCAACATCGCCGGTCTTGATGGCCGCGAGCAGAACAGCGGTGCCAACAGTCGGATGACCGGCAAAAGGAAGCTCAGCGCCCGGTGTAAAAATCCGCAAAGCCGCCTCATTTCCCTCGTCCTCTGCGGCAAAAACGAACACGGTTTCCGAAAGATTGAACTCGCCCGCGATCGCCTGCATCATCTCGTCAGACAAACCCTCGCCATCAAGCACAACCGCCAGCGGGTTGCCCTTCAGGGGCTCTTTGGTAAAAACATCAAGCACATAGTACGGACGCTCTTTGCCGGTCATGGGGCGCACTCCTTACGAAATCAGTTGATCAGCCTTGAAGACGAGGCGGCGGGTGCAAGAGCTAGCGGATTTTCAGGTCGAACACCACAGGGCAATGGTCGCTCGATTTGGGTCGGTCCCAGCCGATGCCGTCATAGCGATCCACGTCAGTGAGCGAGGGGACACGCAACGGCATACCACTGCGTAAAACGCTGGGTTTTGCCGTTTTGTTTGATGCAGCAAGCGCGGGAGAAAGCAGAATGTAATCAAGCTGCGAAAATTTTGTCTCAGGCGAATAAAAATGCGTCCACCGATGGTCGCGCGCAAGACGTTCGATCACATTGTGCGAAAAACCATCAGCAACCAAGGCAGCGGCGGAAAAGTCGAAAAACCGATCACCATTCGCGAAGAGGTGGTCATTGAAATCTCCACAAACGACCCACGCCCCCTCTTTGGCATGGCCACCGAACCGATCCTCAATGACCCGTCGTACGGTCTTGGCCTCCGCCCTTCTGATTGGCGCAGTCACCAGCCTCGCATCAGCGCCAGATCCGAACTTGCGCTCCATGAAGCGGCTCATGCGCATCGATTTGAAATGGCAGACAAAGGCGGCAAATGACGTGCCTGCAAAACTCACGTCAACCTCCAAACAGTCGCGCTTGAACACGCGCTCCTTCGGCCGGATTCCGAGGTCTTGGACTGTGTTGTCATAAACACCGGCGTCAGCATAGGTGATGGCGTGGTGGCTCTTGGCATTGAGGTCAATGCCGTCTCGAGCCATCGCCGCCACATCAATGCCACGCAGATCATTGCCGTCGAGAACGATCCGGTTCGGATAGGAGAGCTTGAGGGGGCGCAGGTAGTTCTTTTCGAAATCGGCGAGAACCGCTTCGGATTCCACTTCCTGAAGAAACAGAACATCCGCATTAAGGTCTCGGATCGCATAGGCAGTCGCAAGGCGGTCGGCTTCGTCAAGCTCGAAACGGCTCGCATCCGAACGGCCGGTCGCCATACGCCGGTCGCCAAGCCGTTTCATCAAACCGAAAAGTCCACGCCCCCGCGCTTTTCGCCCGCGAAAATCATATCGCGTCAGCAGATTCTCAACATTGAACGTTGCAATCTTAAGTCCGGCACCGGCCACGTTGCGTTCGCCCCT
>JBCBTO010000052.1:0-9226 GCA_039818625.1 Pseudomonadota bacterium | reverse complement strand
AAATCATTGGATGCGCCTGCGCCGAATGTGATTGTTGGGATGGCATTGAGTTTGATACAGCGCATCTTGGCCCTCCGGCGTCAAAGTGAAGCACACTTTTACCGCCTTCACATGTTAATCACCTGCTGTCTTGTGCAAAAGCACCAGACGATGTCGCAGATTGCCAACAATGCTTTTCACCTTGCCCGCTTCCTAAATTCACCAGGAGCCAATCTTTATTCAGTCCTGCCCGCATCCTTAACGATTTCTTCACGCTTGCAGAACACAGATAGAACATCTATAAATGTTCCGCGTTTGTCCCAATTGATTCCGTGAGAGGAAGGATCGCTAAGATGCTCACGCGCAAGCAACATGAACTTTTGATGTTCATCAATGAACGCCTGAAAGAGACGGGCGTCCCTCCTTCCTTCGATGAGATGAAAGATGCTTTGGACCTGAGATCGAAATCCGGCATCCATCGCCTCATTACAGCACTGGAAGAACGGGGTTTCCTACGCCGATTGCCCAATCGGGCCCGCGCCCTTGAAATTCTGAAATTGCCGGAGTCCGTGAGCCCTGGTCTCGCGTCACCGAAACGCTCGAAAGGCTTCTCGCCCAGCGTTATCGAAGGAAGCCTCGGTCGTGTTCCTGAAAAACCATTGCCGGAGACCGGTGACGCCGGTGTTTCCGTTGCGATCCCTGTGATGGGTCGCATCGCAGCCGGTACGCCGATATCCGCGATCCAGGACCACTCCCACTCCATCAACGTGCCTCCAGATATCTTATCAAGCGGTGAGCACTACGCGCTTGAAGTGCGCGGCGATTCGATGATCGAAGCTGGTATTCTTGACGGTGACACCGTGGTCATCAAAAACCAGAAATCCGCCGATAACGGAGACATCGTTGTAGCGCTCGTCGATGACGAGGAAGCAACCTTGAAGCGCTTGCGTCGCAAAGGCGATTCCATCGCTCTTGAGGCGGCAAACCCCGCTTACGAAACGCGAATCTTCGGCCCGGATCGCGTTAAAGTTCAGGGAAAGCTCGTCGGTCTTATCCGCCAGTATTGATCTCATCATTGAGATAGTGATGGTGCCATGGCCGCTTGATCGCGGGGATGGCTCTTTCCACTTTCAGGGATGATTGATCTCCATTCCACGTCTCCCTTATGTAAAGCGCGTGGGACCCGCCGCTCGCGAGGCTCTTGCGGTCTATGACGAGGGCTTGGTCATGGCAATACCCCGGCGCCGAAAGGCGTGAGACCACAACGTCTGCACGATTGCAGTCATCACGGAAGGCGGCGGGGTGTTTGACATGTGCAATGACGAGATTTTGGCTTGAAAACGCACACCCCCATGAATCACACGATGGTTTGCGGACAATTCCATCTTTGTTGTCGCCATCTTCTGGAGGAAACCCGAGGGCTGACCGCCAGTTTGCCACTTCGAACTTTCCCGAGCGGATGCCGGAGACCACTAGACCGTTTTCGTGACGAACTGCGACCGTTTTCCCGTCTTCGCTGATCATGACTGAGGGATCTGTCCGGTCGCCCAAAAAGATAAGACCGAGCAGAAACGCCAGCAAAACAGCAAACCTCAACCGACTTTTCAAGATACAGAATAAGACCGCAGCGGTCGCGACCAGAAGAAAGGGTGTGAATGCCAAGCGACCGGTGTTGCCAACCGCGAGCGTCCGACGTGCAAGATCGTCCGAGATCCACATGATCGCATCGATGCCGAAAGCCATGGCGCGCAGGGGTATTGCTTCCAATCCGAAGGGCATGGCCAACATGGATAAGAAGCCAAAGGGCATGACGACCGCAGAAAAAATCGGGATGCCACCAAGGTTTGCAAACAGTCCAAGCGGTGCGATGCGGTAGAAATGAAAGGCTGCAAAAAGACCTGTTGCCAATCCTGCGAGAACGGAGGTAACGGCGAGTGCTGCGATGTATTTGCCAAGCCCGTGTAAAAATGCGCCATATGCTGGCCGCTGCTGCAATGGGCTGGGCGGCCGATTCAAAAGATAAGACGCGAAAACGACGAGCATGAGCGTTGCCGCAAAGGACATTTGAAAACCAGGGCCTGTAATCCAATTCGGCTTGATCACCAAAAGACCCATTGCGGCGAGTGCCACATTCCGCACACTAAAGGCGCGTCTGCCAAGCAGCATGGCGAGTGCGACGATGGTCACCATAACGAAGGCGCGGGTCGCAGAAACGCTTCCTCCAGACAGGAGAAAATAAACAAAGCCGCTGAAGAGCCCGACCGCAATCGCCAGACTGCGCGTTGGAAGTTGCACCGCTATGGACGCAAAGACTGCGAGCAAGGCACGGGCCGCGATGATGACGCAGGTAACGACAAGCGCCATATGAAGCCCGGAAATTGCGAGTATATGCGCAAGCCCGGACCGGGCGAGCGACTGTCTGGTTTCAGGGCCAATGCCGCCGCGCTCACCGACGAGCAAAGCCGTCGCAATTCCAGCACCCCGAGGATCGTCGCGCGCGAGGAAAGCTGTGCGGACCCGTGCGGCAATATCAGCCCGCCATCGCGACACGATGAGTGGGATTTTCGAGCTGTGCGTTGCAAAATCTGCGAGCTTTTCCGGCTCACCAAGCGAAAACCCGGTAGCGCCAATGCCCTTGAAATAGAGGTCTCGACCGAAATCATACCCTCCCGGCAGAACCGGGCCCGGCGGCGGCTTGAGCGATGCCCTCAGGCGCACACGCTCGCCCGGCGAGATCACCAAGCGTTTTGACGGCAGCAACAGCCGCACCTTGTCGGGCACAACACCCCGGTCACGTCCAACCGATGTCACATCCGACAAGATGATCCGCTTGGCCCCGTTTTCCCGCACTTCGACAGTTGAAACCGTCCCCTCAATCATCACGGTAACCGGCTTTTGGAGCATGGTATGTCCGATGATAAACGTGTGGCCTGTGGCGACGGTAAAACCCAACTGCAAAGCCAGCAATGCAGACACAATCGCAAAGGCGGTCCCGCGGGTTCGAACGCCGTAACAAGTGATCGCGAGTACGCATACCGTCACGACCATTGTTGTAACGTTCGGTTCCTGCGGGACTGCGAAATAGGCAGCGATACCACTTATGAAAAGAACCACGAACCAGACGAGCGGTTCGGCATGGTCGATCTCGCGGCGCGCCTCTCTTTCAACGACGAGCTTGAAGAAGGTAATGAGCCCAGATGAAGAAAAACGCGTGCGCGCGCCACGCGTCGACAGCCCCTCCCCCTGCGCCTCCGCATCACCAGGTTCGTGCTTAATGTGCCGTGCTTTGATACTGAACACAGCGCTCGCCCCTTTGAACACCGCAACATTCCGCACTTGCCGCCTTCACCAGCCGACGCCTTCGTGATAGAGCGCACACTTGAATGGCTGAGCAGTCATCGAAACGCATCAGACCCGCAGTCATGTCAAAAGGTAAGCCTTGAGGAAGAGATATGTCAAAAGCCGTCGTTACCCGCTTCGCACCTTCACCGACGGGGTTTCTTCATATCGGCGGCGCACGCACTGCACTTTTCAACTGGCTTTATGCGCGCCACCACGGCGGTACGATGGTGTTGCGCATCGAAGACACCGACCGCGAACGCTCAACCCAAGCCGCAGTCGATGCAATCATCGACGGGCTCACGTGGCTCGGCCTCGATGGAGACGGCGAGCCGATCTCGCAGTTTTCACGAGCTGAGCGTCACCGTGAGATCGTAGACAGACTTCTGGCCGAAGGAGGTGCTTATAAGTGTTACACGAGCCCAGAGGAACTTGAAGAGATGCGCGAGACGGCGCACGCTGAGGGGCGCTCTCCGATCTATGACGGACGCTGGCGAGACCGCGACCCATCCGAAGCACCGGAAGGTGTCGATCCCGTCATCCGCCTCAAAACGCCGAATGACGGCCACACCGTGGTGCAGGATCGTGTTCAGGGTGACGTGCGGGTGCCGAATAAAGACATCGATGATTTCGTCATTCTGCGCTCGGATGGGACACCGACCTATATGCTGGCCGTGGTCGTCGACGACCATGACATGGGCGTGACCCATGTGATACGCGGCGACGATCACCTCACCAATGCGGCGCGCCAGACAGCACTCTTCAACGCCATGGACTGGGACGTGCCAACATTTGCGCATATCCCGCTGATTCATGGGCCGGATGGCGCGAAACTGTCCAAACGGCACGGCGCACTCGGCGTCGATGCATACCGCGCCATGGGGTATCTGCCGGAAGCTTTGAAAAACTACCTCGTGCGCCTTGGTTGGGCGAAGGGCGATGAAGAAATCATCTCAGAGGAGAACATGATCGCGTGGTTCGGATTTTCAGGCATGGGCAAAGCCGCCGCGCGGTTCG
Source organism: Pseudomonadota bacterium (assembly GCA_039818625.1). Lineage (GTDB taxonomy): Bacteria > Pseudomonadota > Alphaproteobacteria > Rhizobiales > JACESI01 > JBCBTO01. The sequence goes on along the minus strand of JBCBTO010000052.1, from coordinate 4,891 downwards.
ATTTTGCAAAGCTCGAAGCCCTGAACGGCCACTACATCCGCAACGCGGAGGACGACCGACTGATTATGGCTGTTAAAGACGTCCTGCCTCACATGGAACGTGGATCGGACATCGAAGCGGCCATATCAAAAGACGATTTCGCGCTTCTCAGGAAGGCTTTGCCAAGCCTGAAAGACCGAGCCAAGACAATTGTTGAACTCATTCAGAACGCATCATTTCTTTATGAAAATCGTCCGCTCGTCATGACCGATAAAGCGGTCGCACTCCTGACCGATGATGCGCGGGAGATGCTGAAAGATCTGGCCGCCCGTCTTGAAACGGCGGATCAATGGACGCATGACGCGCTTGATCCATTGGTGCGTGGCTTTGTCGAAGAGCGTGACCTGAAACTGGGCAAGGTGTTCCAACCCTTGCGAGCAGCTTTGACCGGGACAACGACGTCACCGGGAATTTTCGAAATTCTCGAAATTTTGGGGCGGGCGGAAACGCTTGCGAGGATTCAAGATCAAACCAAGTAAAAACGCGTAGACATCGCATTGCGTGTTTTTGTTGCAGAGCAAAATGTTATCAAGTCGGAAGCGTGTTTGTTTACAACGACTTGGAAATAAAACGAGCGCAACCCTACGCATGAACGCCTAATCCTTTGGTTCCAATCTATTGCTCCAAGCGGTTAAATCGGCTAGTCAAAGCGCGGCAAAACCGCGTGCAATATCATCAACTTGCACGACATTCATCGGCAAATCGGGGGCACTTCCTATTCGTCGACTAACCAGAAATCAGGAGGATATGCATGTCTGACAACAAAGCGACTCTGACCATCGGCGAAAAAACAATCGACCTTAGTGTGATGAATGGCAATATCGGGCCGAGCGTCCTCGATATCAGTTCTCTTTATGCCCAGACGGGCATGTTTACATATGATCCGGGTTTTACTTCCACGGCATCCTGCGATTCAGAAATAACCTTCATCGACGGCAATAAAGGCCAGTTGTTGCACCGCGGCTATGCAATCGACGAGCTTGCGGAAAACGGTGATTTTCTGGAGACGTGCTATCTTCTGCTTTATGGCGAGTTGCCAACGCAAGCGCAAAAAGATGATTTCGTCCATCGGGTCACTTATCACACAATGATCCACGAGCAGATGACGCGCTTCTTCTCCGGTTTCCGACGCGACGCGCATCCGATGGCCATTATGTGCGGTGTTGTTGGGGCGCTTTCGGCATTTTACCACGACAGTACGGACATCACTGACCCACACCAGCGGATGGTCGCCTCACTTCGCATGATCGCAAAGATGCCGACGATCGCCGCAATGGCATACAAATATCATATCGGCCAGCCATTCGTTTATCCGCGCAATGATCTCGACTACACGTCGAACTTCTTGCGCATGTGTTTTGCAGTACCGTGCGAAGAATATGTGGTGAACCCAATCCTTTCAAAGGCGATGGACCGGATTTTCATCCTCCATGCGGATCACGAGCAGAACGCGTCGACATCCACAGTGCGGCTTGCAGGCTCTTCGGGCGCAAACCCGTTCGCCTGTATTGCAGCAGGCATCGCCTGCCTTTGGGGTCCTGCCCATGGCGGCGCCAATGAAGCCGCTTTGAACATGCTTGCGGAGATCGGGAGCGTCGACCGCATTCCGGAATATATCGAGCGCGCGAAAGATCGCGACGACCCATTCCGTCTGATGGGCTTTGGTCATCGGGTTTACAAAAACTATGACCCTCGCGCCAAAATCATGCAGCAAACAACGCATGAGGTTCTGAACAGCCTTGGCATCAAGGACGATCCATTGCTTGAAGTTGCCATGGAGCTCGAACACATCGCGCTGACCGATGAGTACTTCATCGAGAAGAAGCTCTACCCGAACATTGATTTTTATTCGGGCATCACGCTCAAGGCACTCGGCTTCCCGACCACGATGTTCACGGTCCTCTTCGCGCTCGCGCGCACTGTCGGCTGGATCGCGCAGTGGAAAGAAATGGTCGAAGATCCAAATCAGCGCATCGGTCGCCCGCGTCAGCTTTATTCAGGCGCAGAAGCGCGCGAATACATCCCGCTTGATCAGCGCTAAGAGAACCGATTAACGCCCCTTATCGCCGGTCTTTTCCAGCACGGACAAGACCACGTCAGCCGCTTTTTCAGCGGCTGATACGCCGGGTTCAGGTGTCATGATATCCGCCAGATTGGCGAAGCTCTCCACTTGCGATGCGCGTTCAGGGGTGTCATCCAGCAAACGGCTCAACGATCTCGCGATCGCTGGCGGGCGGACGAATTCGTCAATATACTCCGGCACGGCGGGATAATCGATGATGAGATTGGGAAGGTTTGCCGTCCAGGCGGTGACGAGGAAGCGCAACTGCCGCGCCACCGGATCAAGCTTATAGGTCGAGATCATCGGAACGCCGGACAGGGCGAGTTCCAGACACACAGTCCCGGACGCTGTCAGCGCCGCATCCGCTCCTGCAAAGGCATCCATCTTGGCTTTGTCACCTGTGACGATGTTGACGGGGACAGGCCAATCATAGGTGTTGTCTTTGATAAGTCTGACGTGACGTTCAACAGCGGGCAATGTTACATCGAAGTCGGAACGGATCGTTGCCAGGACCTCCAACGCTTCCTTGAAAGCCGGCATCAGGCGCGTAATCTCACCTTTGCGACTGCCGGGCAGCACCAGAAGCGACTTACGCTCACCGTTTGTCTGTCGCATCGGCCTTGCCGCCTCCACGATAGGATGGCCCACATAGGTGGCCGGAGGCCCACCAAGATCGCGCAGGACACGGGGTTCGAATGGCAAGATCGTCAGGACATGGTCGACATAGTCCGTCATCTTCTTGGCCCGCGAAGGGTCCCATGCCCAAACACTCGGACAAACATAGTCCACGATCGGAACATCAGGCAATCGCGCGCGGATCTTTCGCGCGACCCGGTGTGTGAAGCCGGGACTGTCGATTAGGATCACCATATCGGGACGCCAATCGATGGCCGCCTGAGCGGTCTGATTAATCCGCCTGACGAGCAAAGGCAGCCGCATGATCACGGCTGAAAAGCCCATTACGGCGACATCTTCCATGTCGAAAATGGATTTGAGGCCAATGCGTTCCATCTGCGAGCCGCCGACGCCGCGAAATTCGATATTGGCATCTGACTTGCCAATCAACGTTTGCATGAGTGCGAGGCCGAGTTCATCACCCGACACTTCACCTGCGATGATGAACACCCTGGTTGGAATATCACCCATGGCCAAAACCATTTTCGCCATACACAAAAAGCCCAGCGCGATTGGCAATGTCTGTTAGTTGTGACTTACGGGCGATCAACACACGGCCTGCCTCGACCACAATACCAGACAAACCCGCGTCAGCGGCTAGCGCTATGGTGTCGGGACCAATTGTCGGCAGGTCCACCCTCAGGTCCTGCTGTGGTTTACTCGCCTTCACCAATATTCCGGTAGAAGCCTTCTTCGTCATTCGACCTTCCTGCCGCAAGGTCCCGATCCTGCGCAAGACATTATCCGTTCCCTCAGCGCCCTCAACGGCGACAATCCTGCCGTCATGGATGACGAGCACTTGGCCGATATCATGCTTTCCGAGATCTGACAGCACCGTTTTTGCTCTCTCGATGTCACTTTTGAGCGACTTCGGAGGCGAGCGCTTGGTCATCGAACCCGAAGGCGCCAGAAGATCCGCCGCAACATCCTGGACCCCGATCACACGAAAGCCTTCGTACTCGATGAGATTCAGGACTTTTCGTAGAAGAGAATCATCGCCGCCACCGCTCATGGCACCGATGATCTTCGGCAACCGCATCAGTGTTCCCCGATCGCCCATAATCGACTTGAAATCGGGGCGACTATCGACCCGCCCAATTAAAATGAGGTCCTGACATCCATTTGTTTTGAAGAAAGTGAGGATTTTTCCAATTTCCCCCCACGTGAAATGCTGGATCCCGGAGCCGCGCACCTCGGTTGACACCTCGCCCTTCAACGCAGCAACACAATGCGGAGTTCCCGTTTGCCGAAGGATGTCAAGGAGTTCCAAAACAAGATCGCCGCCGCCCGCGACGACACCGATCGGGGGCTTGTTCAAAGACTGCTCCATGGCATGAAGACCGCGTTATGGCGTTTTAAGTGCGCGTCTGGCGCGGTGTGCAAAACGATCGGCCAGACTCAGCCCGAATGAAACCGACGATCTGCTGAACTTGATCATCTGCCAGAAGATCATCAGGCAACCCGTCAAGCCGGGCCATCAAGGTTCCGTCACTCTCTTCAAACAGCAGCTTGAACACCTGGCGAACCGCATGGATGCTCTCACGTGGGAAATCGTGACGCTTCATGCCCACGAGGTTGACACCTCCAAGATAAGCCCGATTTCCAAGCGCCATCCCAAAGGGGATCACATCATTCTCGATGCCCGCAAGGCCGCCGATAAATGCATGATTGCCGATACGGGTAAACTGATGCACGGCCGCAGAACCGCCCATAATCACATTGTCACCGAGGGTCACATGGCCAGCGAGGAGAACGCCATTCGATAAAATGACATTATCCCCCACCGTACAGTCATGGGCCACGTGCGAGTTTGCCAAAAAGGCGCAATTGTTGCCGATTTTTGTGATCCCGCTTCCAGTTACGGTGCCCGGATTGATCGTAACACCCTCACGGATCAGGCAATTGCGGCCGATGACGAGTTCTGTTTCCTCGCCCTTGTATTTCAAGTCTTGCGGTTCATGGCCAATGGAAGCAAACGGAAAGATCCGACTTCCATCGCCGATTGTAGTCTTGCCTGCGATGACGACGTGAGACTTCAAAATAACACCGTGACCCAGCACGACCGGCCCTTCGATGACGCAAAGCGGGCCGACGACCACGTCATCTGCCAAGATT
>JBCBTO010000051.1:0-9297 GCA_039818625.1 Pseudomonadota bacterium | reverse complement strand
GTCGGCTGTCGATGAAGGGTCTGACGGTTTGGTCATTCCGCGATCATATCTTCAGATCGAAAAACGGCAATGTGGCCAGCGATCTGCAAAGAATGATCCAGATCTTTAATAAGAATCGGGCAACCGCGACGGATCAGCAAGATCCGAAAACCGGGTGTATTGCGGTGTGAAGGAAAGCGGCACAGTTCCGGTCGGGCCATGCCTTTGCTTCGCGACGATCACCTCTGCGATGCCCCGTGCTTTTTCCATCTTCGCAAACCAGTCCGCATAACCTGGATCGTCCTGCGGCGGCTCCTTGTTTTGCAGGTAATATTCCTCGCGGTAGATGAAGATCACAACATCCGCATCCTGCTCGATCGAACCCGATTCACGAAGGTCGGAAAGCTGTGGCCGCTTGTCGTCCCGGCTTTCAACCGCACGGGAAAGCTGCGAGAGCGCGATGATCGGGATGTTCAGTTCCTTCGCAAGCGCCTTGAGGCCGGTTGTGATCTCCGTGATCTCCTGAACGCGGTTGTCGCCCGCTCGCTTGCTGCCGGTCATCAGCTGCACATAGTCAACGATCAGCACATCCAGCCCGCGCTGACGTTTCAGTCTTCGGGCTCGCGCGGCAAGCTGTGCGATCGAGATGCCGCCTGTCTGATCAATGTAAAGCGGCGCGCGCTGCATGGAATGCATGGCACCGGTGAGCTTGTCGAACTCTGCGGGTGTTATCTCGCCACGCCTGATCTTGGAAGACGAGACCTCCGCCTGTTCGGAAATCACACGGGTCGCGAGCTGCTCGGCGGACATCTCAAGCGAGAAGAAGCCGACAACACCGCCATTTTTCGCCTTCACCGTACCGTCCGCCAGCACTTCCTGTTCGTAGGCCTCGGCGACATTATAGGCGATGTTGGTCGCAAGCGACGTCTTGCCCATGCCGGGTCTGGCCGCGAGGATGATCAGATCGGATGGCTGTAGACCGCCCATACGCCGGTCGAGATCCGTGAGGCCGGTTGCAAAGCCGGAAAGCTGACCGTCACGCTCATAAGCCGCAGCCGCCATCTGCACCGATTGGGTGAGGGCTTCGGCAAAATTCACAAAACCACGGGATTCTTTGCCCGTTTCGGCGAGTTCATAAAGCCGCTTCTCGGCCTCCTCAATCTGGTCACGCGGCGGATTGTCGGCGGGCGAATCATACGCGACGTTGACGATGTCCTCGCCGACATCAATCAAAGACCGTCTGATGGCAAGATCCTGAATAGCCCGGCCATAATCGACGGCATTGATGATTGTCGTCGCTTCGGCTGCAAGGCGCGCGAGATATTGCACGAGCGTGATTTCGCCAACCTGCTGGTCGGCCGGCAGATAGGTCTTGATGGTAATCGGGTTCGCGATTTTATCAGCCGCGATAATCTGCCCGGCGACCTCATAGATCATCCGGTGGATCGGCTCGTAAAAATGGTCGGGTAAAAGGAAATCGGACACCCGCTCGTAGGCGTTATTGTTGACCAGAATTGCACCCAGAAGCGCCTGCTCAACTTCAATGTTGGCGGGCGCGGAGCGATAATCCGGTGCCGAGTTTTCCAAACTCGCAGGCGCAAAGTCAGACGCGGGTTCCATGAAAATTCCTTCGGAAAAGGAGTCCCGTGATAGACCCACACGCTATGATGAAAAAGGGGTAACGGGAGGAAAAATATTTTTTCTAAAGTTTTCGTCGGTCTTTTCCCCCTTGTCCACACAAGTCAGGGGTACAACCGAAAATTGGTGTTTTTTCATGTATCGTGTTCAAAACCACACAATGCCGTCATCGCCTGATCAAAGCACGTGGCCCAAACGCTTGAACGCCTGGTGAAACCGCAGAATCAAAAACCCACCGGGCCGACCGGTGGGTTTTGACCTTGGCGTCTGGAGGCGTCGTCAGGCTTGCTCGTCGCCGTCATCTGCCGCATCGGCGGTTTCGCCGTCTGCGTCCCCGTCCGTTGCATCCGCAGGCGCATCATCTTCGAAGAACGAGTCAAGCTCGCCGTCAAAAACCTCAAGATCGAGCTCGATCTCTTCGCGCTGCGACAGGTCCTCGCCAGCCGCCTGCCGGGCAGCTTCGTCTTCAGAGCGAGCCACATTGGCGACGATGGCGACATCGACTTCCGGGTGAAGCGAGATGGAAACCGTGTGCATGCCGATGGTTTTGATCGGCTGCTCCATGGCGACTTGCGAGCGCAGAACCTTGAAGCCCGCCTCATCGAGGGAATCGGCGATATCCCGCGCGGAAACCGATCCGTAAAGTTGTCCGGTCTCACCGGCGGAACGGATCACCTCAATGGTGTGTCCATCGAGCTTTTCGCCCACAGCTGCCGCTTCGTTTTTGCGCTCCAGATTGCGCGCTTCGAGCTCAACGCGTTCGTTTTCAAACCGTTGCCGATTGCTGTCCGTGGCGCGCAATGCCTTGCCCTGGGGCAGCAGAAAATTGCGCGCGTAGCCGTCTTTGACGCGCACGACATCGCCCATCTGGCCGAGCTTTGCGACGCGTTCGAGAAGAATGATTTCCATGAGTAAACTCCTTTTTCTAACTGGGATTGGCTGCGATGTAACGCTGCCGGATTTTGAGGCCGAGATCGGCAATGCCGAGGCCGAGCATGATGAGTAGCGGGAACGAGAAGAGAAGGGTCGTGATATAAAGCGTGGCGAGCAGGATCGTCCGGGTCTGCAGTTTCCGGGTGATCACATGCATGGTGATGAAGCCGATAAGGGTGAGCGCCATCGCGATGCTGCCGACAAAGGCCGCACCAATGAACGAAAGCGGCGGTCCTGCCATGCTGACGATCAAAGCTGCGATAAAGATCCCGAGTATAAGCAGGGGAAGGTCGACGCCACTGAAATCGGTCGATGGCCGTCTCAAGCGGTCTGACGCGCGAACGATCTTCATCGCAGCCCAAATGTTGAAGCACATGATCGCGAGCCACACCATTGGAGCTGTGTAAGGGATGAGCGTCACATAAACGCCGATCAGACGTCGAACCGTCTCTTCCATATCGGGCTCGATCGCGTTCGGCAGGTTTTGTAACTCGTCAGACAGCGTGCTCGACAGGCGTGATGGATCGAACTCCGCAACGATCAACCCGATACCGACGAGACCGGCACCGTATAAGATCGCGCGCAGGAAAACGCCGCCCATCGGGAACCATTCTTCGTTTTGCCCATCGTCGCTGACGCGCGAAAGCCCGACGCAATGGCACAAATAAGCCGTGGGAACGGCGAAGGCGAAGGCGTAAAAAGCGCCGGTCGTGAGGCTGGTCGCAAAGGCAAGGCCCACGGTGCCGGCCGCGGCTGCCGTAAACCCGGCATATGTGCCCCAGCCGAGACTGCCGATCGCAATCGGAAGCGGCGACAGCATGAGAAGCGGCAAGGCGAGGGACGCACCGACAACGCTCGCTGCGAACAGGAGCAGCGACGATAAACCGGCTATAAAGCCTATGATCAGCGACGGTAACGCCATGGGTGCTGTCCCGCTTTAGCGGTTAGGACAGGATGACCGATGATCGATCGGCCTCCAGCCCAACAATGAAAAAGTCGCACGAAAGCTCGCGCGACCCGATGAAATTACTTAATCACGTAAGGCAAGAGCCCGAGGAAGCGGGCGCGTTTGATTGCCTTTGCCAGTTCACGTTGTTTCTTGATCGAAACGGCGGTGATCCGGCTTGGGACGATTTTCCCGCGCTCTGAGATGTAGCGCTGAAGCAGGCGGACATCTTTGTAATCGATCTTCGGCGCGTTCGGACCCGAAAACGGACAGGTTTTGCGACGACGGAAAAACGGGCGACGCGATGCTTGTTGTGCGATTTCAACCATTCTTCAATCTCCTTATCGGTCGTCGCGAGGCGGACGATCACCGCGTGGGCGATCATCGCGAGGCGGACGGTCTCCGCGTGGGCCACCACGACCTGGCCGGTCATCACGATCACGCTTTTGAAGCATGACGGACGGGCCGTCTTCATGTTCTTCAACCCGCACGGTCATGAAGCGCAGCACATCCTCGTTGATGCGCATCTGGCGTTCCATTTCCTGTACGGCAGCACTTGGTGCATCAACATTCATCAATGCGTAATGCGCCTTGCGGTTCTTCTTGATACGGTAGCTGAGGGATTTCAGCCCCCAGTTTTCGGTTTTGTTGACGTTGCCACCGTGTTCTTCCAACAGACCTTTGTATTGCTCGATCATCTGATCGACCTGTTGTGCGGACACGTCCTGACGCGCCATAAATATGTGCTCATAAAGGGCCATAGCCTGCCTTTCTTGTCTCATTCGTCCGCCGTGAGCGCGAAGCCTCATCAAACACCCGTCTTCAAGAGAGAAAGGCAGTGATTAGCACCGGTGGAGAGCGGAGACACGGGAAACAGGCTCTTTTCGAGCGCACTTGGAAAATCAAGCTTTCCGTTCAGCCCCCAGCCCACGGCTGGATGACGCGTTCCTATAGATTTCTCCTGTAAATGCAAGAAAATTGTTGTCCGGCTCGCAAGAACTGCGGTTTGGTCGACCGGGGATACCCCGATGGCGATCTCATTTATGGGTCTGAACCCTGAACGCAAGCCTGAGCATGTGCTTGACAATGAATGGCGCATTCGTCACTCCTCGCTGGCTCACAAACAAGAACGGGGACGAGCATCATGACCTTGTCATTGACCTTTCCGGGGCAAGGAAGCCAGGCGATTGGTATGGGAAAAGCCCTTGCTGACGACTTTCCGGCGGCAAAAGCGGTGTTTGACGAAGTTGACGACGCGTTGGGCGAGCGTCTGTCTCAACTCATATGGGAGGGGACGGCGGACGACCTGACCCTGACCCAGAACACGCAGCCCGCTTTGATGGCAGTCAGCCTTGCAGCAATCCGGGCACTTGAGACCGAAGGACTTGTGATTGACGACCATGTCAGCCACGTGGCCGGACATTCGCTAGGCGAGTATTCCGCGCTTGCGGCAGTCGGAAGTCTCAGCGTTTCAGATGCCGCGCGTCTCTTGCGCACGCGTGGCCGCGCCATGCAGGAGGCCGTTCCGGTCGGCGAGGGCGCGATGGCGGTAATTCTCGGTCTTGACCTTGCCGCCGTCACCGAAATTGCGGACCTCGCAGCCCAGGGAGCCGTCTGCGAAGTGGCAAACGACAACGCCGCCGCGCAGGTTGTCGTCTCCGGCAACAAGGCAGCTGTGGAACGCGCGATCGATATCGCCAAGTCGAAAGGCGCGAAGCGGGGAATGCTCTTGCCGGTGTCTGCGCCCTTCCACTGTCGCTTGATGGAACCGGCAGCAGAAGTGATGGCCGAAGCGCTCTCGTCGACCACGATCAATGCGCCGAAAGTGCCGCTTGTTGCAAATGTGACCGCGGCGGCGATCACTGACCCGACGGAGATCAGAACGCGCCTGATCGAGCAGGTGCCGGGCTCTGTACGCTGGCGCGAAAGCATGGCGTGGATGCTCGAAAATGGCATCACCAAACAGCTTGAAGTCGGTGCGGGCAAGGTTTTGACCGGGCTTATCCGGCGTATGGACAAGGCGATTGAAGCCACTGCATTCGGGGAGCCGAAAGACCTCGATGCCGCAAAGGCACTATGGTCGTAAGGAAGGTGGAAATGATGGATTTGACGGGCAAAAAAGCGCTGGTGACCGGCGCATCGGGTGGCATCGGCAAAGCGATTGCCGAAAAGCTGCATGGGCTTGGCGCGACCGTGGCGCTGACTGGCACCCGCGAAACTGTTCTGGGCGAAGTCGCAGCGTCGCTCGGCGACCGGGCGCACCCGATTGTCTGCAATCTCGCCGATCCCGCCTCGTTGGACACACTCATTCCAACTGCAACGGACGCGATGGGTGGCATCGATATCCTCGTTAACAACGCGGGCATCACCCGGGACAACATCTTCATGCGCATGAAGGACACGGAGTGGGACGACGTGCTTGCAGTGAACCTGACGGCGGCATTCAAGTTATCGAAGGCCGTCTTGCGTGGTATGATGAAAAACCGCCACGGGCGCATCATCCAAATCACGTCCGTCGTGGGTGTGACGGGCAATCCTGGGCAAGGCAATTATGCGGCCACGAAGGCGGGCATCATTGGCATGTCAAAGTCCCTCGCGCAGGAAGTCGCAAGCCGCAACATCACCGTCAATTGCGTGGCACCGGGCTTCATAGAAACGGCAATGACGGACGCTCTCGATGACAAACAGCGCGACGCAATCCTGTCGAGCGTGCCCGCCGGGCGATTGGGCCAGCCGGGCGAAATCGCGGCTGCCGTAGCGTTTCTCGCCAGCGATGAAGCCGCCTATATCTCCGGCCAAACCCTTCATGTGAATGGCGGAATGGCCATGATCTAATGCGCAGAAAGGCGTTGGAATTGGTGGAAAAGGTCGCTGATTTGACGACCGGCTCGTTAACCAGCACTTGCGTCTTTCGCCCGACTGTGGCAAACGCCACTCGAACATCCTCGCGGGTATGTGACAACGCAACCGATTGACTACGGTGGCAAAGGGGACGCGAGGCGCACACAGTCCAGTCGAAACTGGCCGGTGACACACTGAAAACCGACCGCAAATCAGGAACTAAAAAATGAGTGACATTGCAGAGCGCGTGAAGAAAATCGTCGTAGAACACCTGAGTGTTGATGCCGAAAAGGTGACCATCGAGGCGAGCTTCATCGATGATCTGGGTGCCGACAGTCTGGACACCGTGGAATTGGTTATGGCGTTTGAAGAAGAGTTCGGCGTTGAAATTCCGGACGATGCTGCAGAAACAATTTTGACGGTTGGCGATGCTGTCCAGTTCCTGGAAAAAGCGTCTGCCTAACGTCTCTTGAATGACGAAACGAGCCAGTTCTCCAAACGAGAGAGAGCTGGCTTTTTGCTATCTTGAGGGTGCTGTGCACCCTTCCAACGAAACGGACTTTTGCGATGCGGCGTGTTGTTATTACGGGCATTGGAGCGGTCACCCCTTTAGCCGACGGGGCCGAGACCACATGGTCACGCCTGTTGGCCGGTGAAAATGCCGCCGGGCCGATAGAGAAGTTCGAGGCCGATGACCTCGCGTGCAAGATCGCCTGTGAAATCCCGCGCGGTAGCGATGGCGAAGGACTGTTCGATCCGGACGCATACATGCTGCCGAAAGAACAGCGCAAGGTTGATGATTTCATCCTTTATGGTGTCGCGGCAGCGAAGCAAGCGCTTGAGGATGCAGATTGGCATCCTGAGACGCCCGACGATCAGTTTGCGACCGGCGTTGTCATTGGGTCCGGTATCGGCGGTCTCAAGGGCATCGAAGATGGTGCCTTCGTCGTGCGTGACAAAGGCCCTCGACGCCTGTCGCCCTTCTTCATTCCAGGTCGTCTGATCAATCTTGTCAGCGGCTATGTCTCCATTGAGCACGGCCTTAAGGGGCCGAACCACTCGGTGGTAACGGCGTGCTCCACGGGGGCCCATGCCATCGGCGATGCGTCGCGTATGGTCGCTCTCGGAGATGCAGATGTCATGGTCGCGGGCGGCGCGGAATCAGCCGTATGCCGCCTTGGCATTGCAGGCTTTGTGGCCTGCCGCGCCCTGTCGACAAACTTCAATGATGATCCGAAAGCGGCCTCACGTCCCTATGACAAGGACCGCGATGGTTTTGTCATGGGCGAGGGCGCGGGTGTGGTTGTTCTGGAAGAACTCAACCACGCGCTTGAGCGCGGTGCGAAGATTTACGCTGAGGTGATTGGTTATGGCATGTCTGGCGATGCTTATCATATCACGGCCCCGGCAGAAGATGGCGACGGCGCTTATCGCTGCATGGCGGCGGCCTTAAAGAGGGCCGAGATCGCAGCTGAGGAGATTGATTACATCAACGCCCACGGAACGTCGACGCCCATGGGCGACGAGATCGAATTACGTGCAGTGGAATGCCTGATCGGGTCCGGCGCGAAAAGCCTGTCGATGTCGTCGACGAAATCTGCAATCGGTCACCTCTTGGGGGCGGCTGGCGCTGTTGAAGCGATTTTCACAGCTCTCGCCCTGCGCGACCAGGTGGCACCGCCAACGCTGAACCTCGATAACCCGTCGGCCGAGACCGACATAGACCTTGTGCCTCACGAAAAGCGTGCGCGTGAGATCAATGTGGCGCTCTCCAACTCGTTTGGGTTTGGTGGAACCAACGCGTCACTCGTGATGAAGCGGTTTGACGGATGAGCTCACACACGCCGCGTGCGAGCGGCTAAATTAGGCGTCGAAAGATGGATGGCGCACCCTCGCCACAAAGTTATAATAGGGGTAAATACGAGGCGTGCTGTCAGCGAAGTGGCATCTTTGTTCAAGGACTGAATGAATATGATTGGTGGTTCCAGAAAAGCGCGCGGTGAAGCGGACAGAGACGGCGAAACAAATCGCGCCGCGGCCGGCGGCCCGGTCGCGCTCAAAAGCCCGCGGCAGCAATTACAACCGGAAGTCGCGCCCAAAGCGCCGAAGCGTTCACGCCATGCGCGCAATCCATTTGTAATCGCGCTCAACTTCTTTTTCTCCATATCAATCCTTGGACTGATTGCAGCCGGTGCCGTGTTCTACTGGGGTCTTCAGCAATACAACAAACCAGGTCCGCTGACGGCGGCCAAGACAGTCGTCGTGCCTAAGGGAGCAGGGGTCAATTCGGTTGCCGAAACCCTTGAGCGCAACGGCGTCATTGATAGCCCGCTCGTCTTTCGTGCGGGCGCGCGTATCGAAAAGAAACAAAATGCCATCAAGGCTGGTGAATATCTGATTGAAAAGGGCGCCTCGATGAAAGAGGTCCTGGCGACCCTCGTCGATGGCAAGGCCGTTCTTTATAAAGTCACTCTGCCGGAGGGGCGCACATCTCTGCAAATCGTGGAAATCCTCCGCCGAAACGATGTTCTGACCGGTGAAATTAAAGAGGTTCCGCCGGAAGGCTCTCTGCTGCCCGACACATACAGTTTCAGCAGGGGCGATACACGCGAACAGATTATCGAGCAGATGAAAGCAGCGCAAAGCCGTGCCCTCGACCGCATCTGGTCGCGCCGCGTGGATGGTCTTCCAATCAACTCACCGGAAGAGCTCGTCACACTCGCTTCCATCGTCGAAAAGGAAACGGGCAAGGCGGATGAACGGCCACGGGTTGCGGGCGTGTTCATCAATCGTCTCAACCGCGGCATGAAACTCCAGTCTGATCCGACGATCATTTACGGCCTGTTCGGCGGGGCGGGCAAACCGAAAGACCGGCCGATTTATCGCTCCGACATCCAAAAGCCGACCGCTTACAACTCCTATGTAATTGAAGCACTGCCGCCCGGGCCTATCGCACACCC